>JAIROU010000430.1 GCA_031257375.1 Bifidobacteriaceae bacterium | reverse complement strand
TCGCCCCTCAGGCCCTGGATCAGCTTCCAGGCGGCGTCCGGGTCGAACGGCTCGTCGCCCCACGGCGGGGCCTGCCCGCCCGGCTCGGGCACGCCCGGCTCGGGGCCGGCGTCCGACGGAGTTTCGGGTGTCGCGGTCATGGTCTGCTCCTGTCATATCACTGGGATTCTAACGGGCGGCCTCTGGCCGCCCGGCCCACCGGGGTCCTGCCCCAGCGGTTTCGCGCCCGGCGCGTCCGGGCGTGAAAAGACCCCGCCCGGAAGGACGGGGTCGAAGTCAGTTCAATTCAGTTCGCGGAACGCCGCGACGGGGAGTCCCGATAGGACCCGCCCTCGCGCATCCGGTGGACGGTCACGCGGGTCTTCGCCTCCGCGAACGTCAGCGGCGTCCCGTCCGGCCGGGTCGGGTTGTCCCGCAACCAGTCGCGCACGTCCTGGTCCGACACGCCCTCGTAAACCCGCCGGTAGTCGTCGTAACGCCCCTGCTCGCCGGGGTCGCGCTCCCACCGGCCGACGTGCTCGACCGCCTGGCACCCGCAATCCGGGTGGTAGCCGACCCCGCCCAGGGTCGCGGCCCGGCGCTCACCCGCGCCGTCCGACCTCGCTGGCCGTAGCGGGCGGCGCCGTCATCGCGCCCGCCCGCCTGGCCCGCCTTCGCCCGCCTGGCCTTCGGGCGCCCGCCTGGCCCGCCTTCGCCCGCCTGGCCTTCGGACGCCCGCCTGCCCGGCCCGCGCCGCTTCGCCGAAGCGGCGAGCCGCGCTGACCGGGGCCAAGCGCCGGCTCCCGGCTTGCGGGTTCAGGCCGGGGCGGGCGCGATTGGGGGGATCCGGACCGGTTCGGGGGTTAGTCGTATGCCGAAGCGCGCCTCCACGCGGGCGGTGATCCAGGCGGCCAGCGCCAGCACGTCGTCGTAGGTGGCGCCGCCCCGGTTGGTCAGGGCGAGGACGTGTTTTGAGGAAGTGGCGGCGGGCGCGCCGGGCCGCAGGCCCTGGCCGCGCTCAATCCCGCTGGCCGTTATCAGCCAGGCCGCCGAGACCTTGACCAGGCCGCCAGCGGCGGCGAAGCGCGGCGCCCGGGGCGGCAGCGCGGCCGCCACGTCGGCGCTGACCAGCGGGTTGGTGAAGAACGAGCCAGCCGACCAGGTGTCGCGGTCGGCCGCGTCCAAGACCATGCCTTTGCCGCGCCGGATCGCCAGGACCGCTCGGCGGATGGCCGCCAGCGGGGCGCGCTCACCCATCGCCAGGCCCAGCGCCGAGGCCAGGCCCGGATATGCGACCGGCATCTGCGGGCACCAGGAGTCCAGGCGGAAGGTCACGTCCAGGACCACCCAGCGCGGCGTCGGCCTGGCCGATTCGGCCATCGACCGTTTGAGCGCCGAATCCCGGTAGGCGAACCCGAATTGCTCGGCCCGCAATTCGACCACCGCGTCTGCTCGCCGGTCGAAGACCCGCGCCGATTCGACGACCTGGGCGACCTCGGCGCCGTAGGCCCCGATGTTCTGGACCGGGCTCGCCCCGACCGATCCGGGGATGCCGGACAGCGGCGCCAGACCGGCCCAGCCCCGCTCCACCGTCAGTTCGACCAAGCCGTCCCAGGACGCGCCCGCGTCCGCGGTCAGGCGGATTTCGCGGCCGTCCGCTTCGGCGCGGACGGCGCCGCGCCGGTCGCGCACCACCGTCAGGCCGCCTAGTTCCTCCCCCGCCAACAGATTCGACCCGCCGCCGATCACGAGCAGCGGTCCGCCCGCCCGGTCGGTTTGGCGCACGGCCGCCACGAGTTCGGCCTGGTCGAAGCAGTCCACCAGGCGGCCGGGGCGGCCGCCGATCCTGAAGCTGGTCAACTCGGCCAGCGCGGCCTCGGGGCCGACCCGGGGCGAGGCCAACGCCAGATCAAAACGCTCCACGCCCTCAAGGCTAATGTCCCAGCCCGCGACACCCGCCGCTTCGACCGACCGCCATCGCGTTCATCTGCCCCATTGCCCAAGCGCCGCCGCGACGCCCCGCACTCCCAGAACACGGCCCCAGCCGAAAACTGAGTAGGCCCGCACATGGCGCCAGGCGCCGCGTGCGGGCGCAGGCGCCGCGCGCGGCCGAGACCGGTCGGATCCAGCGGCCCGGCCCGCAGTCCCCGGCGCCGATGACGCGCCGACGGCGCCCGCCGGGCGGCATCGCCCGCGAAAACTGAGCAGGGCTCAAACGCGGCGCCGGGCGCCGTGTTTGGGGCGGAGGACGGCTTGGGCTTTGGCTAGGACTCTTGAGCCGTTGAGGGTGACGGATAGGTTGACGGTCACCGCGTCCGGCTCGACGGAGGCGATCTGGCCTGCGACCAGCAGTTCGGCGGCACCGGCTTGGGGCACCGGGACGGGGCGGGCGAAGCGCGCCTGGTAGGAGGCGACCACTGCCGGGTCGCCGCCCGCCCAGTCCACCAGCGGCCCAATGACCTGGCCCATGGTCAACATGCCATGGGCGATCACGCCGGGCAGTCCGGCCGCGCGAGCGGCCGCCTCGTCCAGGTGGATGGGGTTGGAATCGCCCGAGGCCGCAGCGTATCGCACCAGGTCGGAGCGGGTCAGCGCGACGGTGAAAGGCCCGATCCGGTCGCCCGCGACCGCCGACCGCATCAACTCGGCTCCCCGCGCACGGCCAAGGTCGAGGTGACGGCCGCGACTGGGAGGCCAGCGGCATCGTGCAAATCGACGCGGGTCGTGACCATCGCCAAACCCTGCCGCTCGGCCACCGACTCGACCGTCAACGTGGCCCAGAGGCGGTCGCCGGCCACGATCGGGCGGTGGTGGCGGAACGACTCGTCGGCGTGGACGACCCGGCCGAAGTCGATCCCGGACGCCGGGTCGCGGATGTACTGGGCCTCGGCTTGTTGCCCGATGACGACGGCGAAGGTCGGGGCCGCCACCACGTCCGCGTAGCCCAAGGCTCGGGCGGCGGCGGGGTCGAGGCAGGCCGGGGCGGTGGCGCCGACGGCGGCGGCGAACTGGCGCAGCTGCTCGCGCTCGATCTGGTACGGCCCGGCTGGCGGGTAGGTCCGCCCGGCGAAGGCGGGATTGACCGGCACCGAGGCGGTCAGCGGGTCTCGCGGTGCTCGGTGTGCTTGCCGCAGCGCGGGCAGAACTTGGCCAGCGCCATGCGATCGGGGTTGTTGCGGCGGTTCTTCTTGGTGATGTAGTTCCGCTCTTTGCACTGGGTGCAAGCCATTGTGATCTTGGGACGAACGTCCGTCGTCTTCGAAGCCATGGCGCCTGTTCCTTCCGTCTTGAGGTCCCTCGCGGGCGGGTCTGATCCCGTCAACGCGCGATTGGACCGCAGTATTCCGTGGCGCGGGGCCACATCCTGTGCCGCAGGGAGTCTACCAAGTCCATCCCCGGTCGCGGACCGCTTGTCCGCTTGGCCGTTTTCTGGCGTGGTCCGCGGGGCCGGCGCGGTGCCGCGCCGCAGCCCACAATAGGTAGAAATGGAACGAAAAACTCACCAAAACTGGAGACTCACCGATGGCAGCGCGCAACCCGTTCAAGCCCACCGCCGGGGCCACCCCGCCCCTTCTGACCGGACGGAGCGCCCCCCTGGCCGAATTCGAGGACTCGATCAACGACGGGCCGGGCGCGCCGCTCCGGCTGACCTTGTTCACCGGAGCGCGCGGGGTCGGCAAGACGGTGATGCTAACCGAGGTCTCCGAACTGGTGGCGGAACGGGGCTGGGTGGCGATCGCCGACACCGCCTCACCCGGACTGGTCGGTCGGCTGGTCGGCGCCGCCAACGCCGAGTTCGAAGGCTTGGAGCAGTCTCGGCGCCCGCGCGGCCGGCTGAGCGCGGTTACGCTGCCGCAGGTGCTGGGGACCGGCGGCGGCGGGGTCAGCCGGTCGGCGGCCGACCAGGCGAACAGCGGGGCGGCGCAAGCGGTCAACCTGAGATTCGCGTTCGGACGGTTGCTCGACTCGCTGGAGGCGCGCGGGGCCGGTCTGCTGGTCACCATTGACGAGGTTCACGCGCGGGGCCGGAGAGATCTGCGCGAACTCGCGCCGACCTTCCAGCACCTGGCCAGGGAAGGCGCGGTTTGACGGCCCGATGCCGAGTTGGTGGAGGGGGCCGCCGGAGGGGGCCGCTCTTGGCGACAACCGGTCGCCGAGTCACCGTCCAATGGGCGGTCATCTCGGCGTTCAGGCGCGTCTTCCAACTGGGGCGTGCACCGCCGCGGCCGCTGGCGCGACCGGCCGACGCTGGGCTGGGGCGACGCTGGCCGCCGCCCGCTGGTAGCCCGCGGCGCCGGGACACTGACGGGCGGACGGCATCGGACACCGGGGCCGGCTGGTAGGCGGGTGAGAACGGAACAGGCTTCCGCGCGAGTGGGCGGTCGAGGCCAGGCGTGGGCCGCGCGTCCACGCGGCGACGGCCGAGCGGCACGGGCGGGACGCCGTCAACAGCGGCGCCGCCACCGACGTGTCAAGGACCAGCCCAGGGCGGGTTACTTGCGACCTGCGTCGATCGTCTCATCCGTCACTTCAGTCTCCGAGGTCGCCACCCGGTCACCGCGTTGGCCCCGGATCGCCTGGGCGGTGCGCCCGCCCGGCATCACGTTTAAGCCCGATGCCGTCTGTGGGGCCTCGGGATCCGCTTCGGCCGGGGTCGTCCCCGACCAGGCGGCGGGGTCGGCGAACTGGACGCGCGGCAGCGATTCGTGCCAGGCGCGGGCGGAGCCTTCACAGCCCGTGTCGCGGGATCTTTTCTCTAGCTCGCGCAGCCACTTGGGCTGCTTGCGCTTGACGCCCGGCCGCGGCTCGCCGGCCGTGTCGAAGAACTTATCGACCTTGGCGGCGGCGCGGACAATCGCGTCCTCGTAGGTCTTCGCGAAGGTGTCCAGCAGCGGGTCATGGCAGTGCTCGATGTATGCGTCCGTGACCACCGCCCAGGCGCCGGCCAGGCCGCGGCGCTCAGCGCTCGCCACATGCGATCCCAACTCCAGCGCGATGCGGACGCGCCCGCGTTGGTCCACGAACGGATGGACCCAGAAGCTGGCCACGGCCCCGGACGTCTCCCAGTGCCAGAGGTCGTTCTCCCGCCAGTCGGGGTGATCCGGCCAGCGCTTCGACCCGCGGGTCCAGAACGCGGGATGCTGGTCGAGCCAGAGCCAATTGAGGTAGAAATCGCCGGGCTTGTCCTTCCTCATGGCGTCGGTCTCGAGGAAATCCTGCCAGGCCCGTTCGAGGGTCGCGACCCGGTCCCGATCCGTGCGGGACATGAGCAGGCGCGAGCATCCTTCGTCGGCCGGAACGAAGATCGAGCGCATGTGTCGGCTCAGGTCCTTGTCGGCCCGGCGGGAGAACCGGCGGCAGACCGCGCGGGAAAACTTCACGTCCACGCCGTCACCGCCGATCGAGTCGTAGGCCTTCTCGATGTCATAGCCGCCGTCCGGTTCGGGCTCGAAGTCGCCCTGAGCGCCGGATGGGTCGCGGTAGCGGAGCCGCTCGCGCCCGTCATCCTCCTCAGCCAGAAAGATGCGCCAGGGCTCCCGGACATCTGGCAAGCAGGCGTCAAGCCAGGTCGGCAGCTTGTAACGAGTCATGGGAACTCCCAACGCCGAGCCGCCCGGGATGGGCGGCGTGACCTCTCAGGCTACCCGCCCGCCGCAGTCACCCGCCGAGGTCCGTCATTATTCATTCACCCGGATGCAAGTCGACGGCATTCCGATCACTCCGGCCGGATCGTGGTCTTGCCGGAAGCTTCGCGTAAGCGGTGGCGGTTCCCCGTTCCTCACCTGCGGAGACGGCTCTGACGGCGCCTTCCGAGGTTGTCAGAAAGTAGGGCGGTAAAATATGGTGGCGTCACGTGGTCTGAACTGGTGAACTATAGACATGGACGAACCCAGAGGGCCATTGCGGGTTGTCAGGATCAACCATGACCACACGACCAAAGGCGGTGAGGTGCGCCACTACCAGTCGGCGCTGCTGCGCCAGGCGTGGAAGCAGGACGGGAAAGTCAAACGCCACACCGTCGCGTCCCTGGCCGGCCTGCCCCCCGCCCAGGTGGACGCTTTGGAGGCCGTGCTGAACCGCGGCGCCCGCCCCTGCCAGCACGGCCCCGCCGACCCTCCCGACGCCGAACTCGGCCCGGGCCTGGCCCACGGGGCGGTGGCCGCCGCCTGGGCCATGGCCTGCAAGCTCCAGATCCCCGGCATGCTCGGCGGGCCGTCCCGGGAGCGGGACCTGATAATGGGCCTGGCGATCGCCCGGGTGTGCCACCCCGGCTCGAAAATCGCGCGGGCGTCGTGGTGGGCGGACACCACCCTGGGGGAAGACCTCGCCTTGGGCCAGGTGGGCGAAGACGAGATCTGCCGGGCGATGGACTGGCTAGGGGAGCGCCAGGACGCGGTCGAGGGGGCGCTGGCCGCGAGGTTCCTCAAGGACCCGCGGGCCAACCCCGCCAAGCTGGTGTTCTACGACCTGACCTCGACGTGGGTGGAGGGCTCCAAGCGCGAGCTGGCGGAGCGCGGGTACTCCCGCGACAAGAAAAAGGGCCGCAAGCAGATCGAGTTCGCGCTGGTGTGCGCGCCCGGCGGGATCCCCGTAGGGGTCAGGGTCTTCCCCGGGAACACCGCCGGCCCGGACGCGTTCAAATCCGCGATCACAGCGGTGAAAGACCAGCACAAGATGGACGTCGCGATCATGGCCGGCGACAGGGGCATGGTCACCGGCGCCAGGATCGAGGACCTGAGGGAGCGGGACGGCTTGGGCTGGGTCGGCGCGTTGGACCGCCCCCAGGTCGCGGCCCTCGCCGAAGACCGCGGCCCCCTCCAGCCGAGCCTGTTCGACCAGACCGGCCTGTTCCGGTTCGCCAGCCCCGACTACCCCGGGGAGATGCTGGTGGCGTGCCGCAACCCGTTCAACGCCGAAGCCTCCAAAGCCCGCCGCGAGGACCTGATCAAGGCGACCCTGGAAGACCTCGCCAAGATCCCGCTCAAGGGCCGGGACCGCAAACCGAAGACCACCGCCCAATTGGAGCGCGCGGTCGGCGCGGCCGTCAACCGGCGCGAAGCCGGCAAGTTCATAAACGCCGAAGTCCTAGACGGGAAGATCGCCGCCGCCGCGAACCCGGAGGCGGTCGCCAAGGCCGAGCGGGTCGACGGGATCCACGCGATCCGCACCTCTTTGACCGAAGACCAGATGGCGCCACAAGACGTGGTCCGGGTGCACAGGCAGCTTTCGCGCGTGGAGGCGGACTTCAAAATGCTCAAATCCGTCGACATGCAGGCCAGGCCGGTCCGGCACTGGCTGGCCGGACGCGTTAGAGAGCACCTGCTGATCTGCCTGCTGGCCGCCGTGATCGCCTGGCACTTGCGCGAGGCGTGGAAACCGTTGACGTTCCAAGACGAGGAAGACCCCGAGCCGACCACCCCGTCAAGGCCCGCGCAACGCTCCGAGGCGGCCGACGTGAAAGCGTCCCGCCGCCGCCGCGCGGACGGCATCGGGCTGCGGTCCTTCGGGGAACTGCTCGACCATTTGGGTTTGATGACCCGCAACCCCATCGCGTTCGCCACCGCCGCCGGGACGGTGGCCGTGGTCCGCGTGTCCGCGCCGACCGCGGACCAGGCCGAGGCGTTCCGGCTGATCGGCGCGAAAGTACCCCCCAAGATCAGCTACCAGCGCGCCCGCAGTTGACAGAACAACCCCGCCAGCGAGGCCCAAACACGCCACCAACCACGCGAAACTTCCGTTGAAACAAAGATTCGGTTGAGCGCCGCGCGGCGAGACCAGGCTGAAAACCGGGTCTGACCGGCTGTCAACCACCCCTAGTCCAAGCGTCTTTTCGAGGCTGTCCCACCAGCCAAGGGGGATGGGGTCGAAAACGCGGCGCGCGCCCGCAACGCCAAGTCGAACGTCAGCAGATCGACGCCAAGAGCTTGGGCGGTGGCCAACACCACCGCGTCGGGAAGCTTGAGACCCGTGTCGTGGCGAACGGCGGCGATAACCAACGGGTCAACCACGTCGCCGGACAGAATCACCACCCCGGCAGCCTCGATAGCGGTCTTCAACTCGGGGCCGCGCCCCTGTCGCACACCGCCGACCAGCACCTCGGCCAAGGTGAGCGGGTGGACGGCCATGGTCCCAGGCGCCGCCGCGGTCATCGCCTCGACGGCGCGCCGGTGGTGCGGGTCGTTCGGTTCGGTGGCGGCGATCAGCACGTTCGCGTCGAGCACCACCGACAGGCCGATCATTCGGGCCATTCGGAGCGAAGTTCTGCTAGATAGCCTGGTGGAAAAGTTCCCGCGAAATCGGCCAGCGCTCGCACGGCCTGGCTGTGCGCCGCCGCCTCGGCCTGCTCAGACTGCTCCAAAGTCTCGGCGCCGATGCGCGCCAACTCGACGACCGAGCGGCTTCGCCTCATCTCCGGCCAGTGGCGCTGCGCCACATCGAGAGCGCGCGCCAACGGTCCCGTGTCCGTCACCATGTAACGGGGGCTGGTTGTTGGCATGCGATTAGTGTAACACTCTCAACCCAACGTCTTACACCACGGCTCAACGCTCGCCCGCGCCGGCGGGGCGGCGCCGAACAGCCAGCCTTTGCCCGAGTATTCTTCGCGCAGGCGGCTGATGGCCATGTCCAAGGTCTCGAAACCCGCCGCGTTCAGTTGGACCAGGCCCATCACCTGCTCGGCCAAGAAATCCGGGTCCATCAACCTGATCTGGTCTTCGCCCAAACCGGCCGCTTGGCGGTACTCGTCGCCAGACGCGCGAGCCACCAACGCCTGGAGGCAGACGCGCCGCAGCGCCGCCCCGAAGTTGGGCGTGTCCCCGCGCGGGTCGTATGACCCGGCGTTGGACAGCGACGGCAGATTATGGAACGAGGACTGCTCCTGGCCGGCCGGCGGCTGGTCGGCCAGGAGCCGATACGCCACCGGCATGATCGTCTCGTCGCGGTTCCAAATCGGGTGCTGGCCGTTGCGCAGCACCACCCAGTTCCTGTCCGGCAAGAACGCCAGGTCGTTGGCCAAGATCACGTTCTCGGTGTCAAGCGCCATGGTGTAGCTGACGCGGCCTTCCACCGATTTGAATTGCAGCAGGTCCTCCATGTCTTTGGTCACAGTTTTGGAGCCCCGGTAGGCGACGTGGCGCTGGCCGGACATTTTGGACAGCCGCTCGATCAGCTCCACGTCGGTGGATTTGAGGAAGATCAGATTCGCCGTGTTTGATTGCAGGATCGACTCGACCGACCCGCCGTAGATTTCAACCAACTGTTGAAGCGCCTGGAGTATGAGAGTGAATTGCTGATTCTGACCTAGGCCGATGGAGAGCAGCGTTTCCAGCCCGCGCAGGCCCATGCCCTCTGATTGGAGGTTGCCCACCTCGTCGAGCATGAACTTGGTGCCGTAGTCGGGCTTTTGGCTCGTGCGGGTCATATACGCGGCCTCGAAGTTCAAGCATCGCGCGAGACGCGCAGGTTTGACGTTGTGACATGCCAGGCGGCGGCGTGGTAGCTGGAGCCTTCGACGATTTGGGAGGCGACCATCTCGATGTCCGACGCCATCTGGGAGGTGGCCATCCGGTGCTCGGTGGACGCCTGGTTGCCTTGGGAGCGGGCTTCGCGCTTGGCCAGGCCGGTGGCCTGCTCGGCGCTGGAGATGTGCGAGCGGACCCAGTGTTCGCCGCGCCGCATCTGCGGGTGGACCACCACCGCCGAGGTTCCCGGCGCGCCCGGCGGCGGCAGCACGCCGACCCCCCAAAACCGGGGCAGGGTCTCGCCCGCGAACGGCTTGGGGATCAGCGAGAACACCGCCCCGTAAACCCAGGTTTGCCTGGTGTCGAACGGGTCCATGGTGCGGAAGTAGTCGGAGCAGACGCGCATGGTGCCCGGCTGCGCCACATCGGCCAGATCGTCGAGCATCACCAGGTTTTTCGGCAGGGCCTTTTCCGGCCCCTTGGTTTTCCGCCTCATGGTTGGACAACGATTGGCCCAGGCGGTGGGACCAGCGCCTCAGACCGCTCGATGAACGCCTGGATGGCCGCCGTCTGGTCGGGCGTCTTGCGCGTCCGTTTGATGTAGTGCTCCGAGGCCACCGACCGCGAGACTTTGTGCCCGAGCAGCCGGCCCGCGATCTCGTCCGACCCGGTGGCCTCGGCCACCACCGTGGCCACGGTTTTGCGGGCGATGTGGGCGGTGAACCCCAGTGAGCCCAAACCTTGGTCCGCCAACGCCTGGCGCAAACCCCGCGACCAGTTCTGCCTGGAGTGGGGTCTGGGGCCGGCCTGGCCCGACCGCCCCCGCGCCGGGAACACGTAATCATCCGGCCCCGCCGCCCCGGCCGCCTCGCGCCTGCGGCGAACCGCCTCGGCCGCGAAGCGCGGGAGCGGCACCAGCCGGTCGCTGGAGGCGGTCTTGGGAACCTCTTGGCGCGTCAAGCCGCGCGTCTTGACATCGACCACCGTGGCGTGAACGTCGACCCACAGCTTGCCGTCGTCTTCGACGACATCGCGCCAGCGCAAAGCCAGCGCCTCGCCGATGCGCAGGCCGGTCCCGAACAACACGTCCAACACCAGGGCCAGCTCGCCGGTCGGCCCGCGGCCGCCGTCGCGCTGGGACCGCGCTTGGCGCCCCATGTCGTGGCGGCGCACCGCCGCCCGGACCAGCCCGACGCCTTTCGCGTCCAGCGCGACCACGGGTTTGGGCCGGGGCCTGGGCCTGGGGACGGCGGACAGCGGGTTGAATCTCAAACCGCCGTGCAACTGGGCGCGCTTGAGGATCAGGTTGAGCGTGATGTAGCACCGCTTGGCCTTGGCCTCCGAGCCTGGGTTGCCCTCGGCGCCTTGGCGGATCTGGTTGAGGACGTGCTCCAACAGCGACGGCGTGATCTCGCCCAGCCTCACCTCGGCCAAATGGGGCCGCAAATGGGTCTTCCAGGTCGTGGCGTGAAAATCGACCGACTGCCGCTTGCGGGTGGGTTTGGCGTCGGCCCGGTCGGCCTCCAGGTACGCCTGGGCGAAAAACTGCCCGACCACCACGTAAAGCGGCGTGAAGTCGTCTATGGCCTGGGCGTCGACCGGCCGCCCCAGCCGGCGGCCGATGGCTTCGCCCAGCCTGTCTTCGGCCTCGCGCTTGGTCGCGCCGGTGGCCGAGACCCAGACCCGCCTCCCGTTGAACAACCTCACGACGGCTTCAGCCCTGATCCGTTTCCCCCGCGCGCGAAACTTGGTGGCCCCGGCCTCGCCCAAAGCTAGCTCGCGGTTGGCCATGGACGGCTCACCGCCACTCGTCGTAAGGTCCGGGGTCGGCCTTGGGCCGGGCCGGCTCTTCGACCCTCTGCCCGTCCAGCCAGGCCAACAACTCGTCGGCCCGGAAGAGCACATGGTTCCCGAGCTTGACCCTGGGCGGGGCCGCCCCCTGGCGCGCCCAACGGTTGAAAGTGGATTTCGACACCCCCAGCCAATCCAACACTGTGGCGAGAGGCATCAACTCGGGCAATTGCGCAGTCATGCTCCCACAACGAACGGCGCCTCCCAGAAGAGGCGGCCTTGCTCCCAAACCCCGCCACCAAGGCCCGCCGCAAACCACTTGGCCCCGCCATGAAGGGGCCAAAAATGGGGCCACCTGGGCTAACACCACCGTCATTTGACGCCTCCACATCAGCTCGGTGGAGGCGAAAAAGTGGCCTCCACCTGGACTTATGCCAAAAAGATGGAAGCCGCCATCCTGCGGAAGCGGTGGGCCAGGCGGGGCTTGAACCCGCGACCGGCGGATTATGAGTCCGCTGCTCTGACCGGCTGAGCTACTGGCCCCTGGGGGGCTCCCGGCACTGGACTCGAACCAGTAACCCTCTGATTAACAGTCAGATGCTCTGCCGATTGAGCTAGCCGGGAATGGCGCGCTACAGCTTACCAGGTGGCGCTCGGCAGTCCGGCGGCTTCTCCGAGCCGGGCGCGGGCCGCCCGCACCAGCGGCGCCGCCGCCTCTTGGTCGATCCCCGGATCGGGCAGTTCTTGCAGGTAGAGAGTCTGGTCGAGGGGTCGGCGGCGGAGCGCGACGGCGACCGTGCCGCCTTCGACCGGGACGTGCTCGACCTCGACCACCGAGGCGCGCAGGCGCTCGTTGACGATCGAGGCGAAGCGCTTGTCGCGCGGCTGGATGGCGAAGTCCTCGGTCAGGCGCGTGTCGGCGTAGGTGATCGACAAGACTCCGCCGTCGCGGCGCAGCCGCGCCCGCTCGATCAGGTCCCAGGGGTGGAACTGCTTGCGATCTAGGCTGGCCACGCCGAAGCCAGAGTCGGCGGCGATCAGCCAGAGGCCGCCGGGCTGGGGGGCGACGGCCAGGATTCTGGACTTCCGAGGCAGGCCCAGGGCTCTGATCAGGTGGCCGGGAGGTTTGTCGGGTTGCAGGTGGACCACCTAGCCACTGTAGCGCCGCCGGCGCCGAGCACTAGGATTTGCCTATGGCAACTGAGCAGCGCATCCAAATCAAACTCCCGACCGACTTGGAGGCGGGAGTCTACGCCGACTTCGTGCGGGCCTGGCACACCAATGATGCGTTCGTGCTCGATTTCGCCTCCCTGCTGGAGCCGCCCCGCCGCGAATCCGGGCAGGTCATTTTGACGGCCGTGGTCGGCTCGCGCGTGCGCATCCCACCGGCCCAGGTCTTCGAGCTCATGAAGGCGCTGGAACAACAGCTGTCGAGTTGGGAGAAGCAGCACGGCAAACGCCCGGCGGAGCCCGGCCCCTTCCCAGCCGCCGAGGCCTGATCCGTTCAGACATCGCGCAACTCGCCCCGGCGGCGCAACAACTGGTTGATCTCGGCCAGGGTGGCGGCCCGGCCTTCGGCGTCGCCGGCCGCGTCCTGGCGACCCAGGCGCGCCCGCAACTCGCCCAACTGGCGGGTGATGCCCAGTTGCATCAGCCCCCTGACCACGCCGGTCACGTATTCGGCCTCCCCCCCCTCGCGCACCGGCAGGGCCTCCACGGCCAGGGCCGTGACCACCCCGGCCACCGGCGGCGCCGCCAACTCGCGGACCTCGGCGGCCCAGGCGGCCGGGTCGGCCCCCTCCCCCTGGGCGGCGCGGACCCCGCCGGCCGCCCGGACGGCATCGTGCACGGCGCGCAACTCCGGCACCTGGAAAACATCGCCGCCCAGGTCGTCGAACTCCGGCGCGACCAGTTTGGGCAACTGCAGGACGGCGGCCAGGGCGTCGTGTTCGGCCCGTCCGACGCCGTCCCGGGGCGCCCGCCAACTCTCGCCTTGGGACGCCCAGGTGGACGATGCCGTCGGGTCGCCCCGACTGCCCCGGTCGCCGGGACCAGCCCGGCCGCGGCCGCGCGCCGCCGCCACCTCGCGGCGGACCATGGCCTCGTCCTGGCCGACCCAACCGGCCAGGAGGCGCGCGTAGTCGCGGCGCAGCGCGTCGTCCCTGATCCCGGCGACCATCGGGGCGGCCAGCCGCATCCCGGCCACCCGCCCCTCGGCGGTCTCCAGGTCGACCGTCTTGAGGGCGGTGCGGATGGCCCAGCGGAACATCGGCTCGGCGCCGTCGATCAGCTGGCGGACCGCCGCCGCCCCGCCGGCCACCCACAGGTCGCACGGGTCCTGGCCGCGCTCGGCCACGGCCACGAAGGTGCCGGCGAAAAACGCCTGCTCCTTCCCGAACGCCTTCATGGCGGCCTCTTGGCCGCGCTCGTCGCCGTCGAAGGTGAACACCACCCTGCCGCCGATCATGGCGCCGTCGGACATTTGGACGCCGGTCGAGGGCGAGCCGACGTCGCCCAGCAGGCGACGGACCACCCGTATGTGGTCGTCGGTGAAAGCCGTCCCGCAGGGCGCGACGGCTTCCTCGGCGCCGGACAGGTGGGCCGCCATGACGTCGGTGTAGCCCTCCACGACGACCACGCGGCGGTTCCGCCTGATCGCGTCCTTGGCCAGGTCAACGCCGTACAACAGACGCGACTTGTGGTAAAGCTGCGTCTCGGGGGTGTTCAGGTACTTGGACGGCACGTCATCGGACAGGCGGCGGGCGCCGAAGCCGACCACCGACCCGGTCAGGTCGCGGATCGGCCACATCAGCCGCCCCCGGAAACGGTCGTTCGGCCCCCGCGGCCCCGGCCGGGTCAACCCGGCGGCCGCCAACTCGGCCTCGGTGAACCCGCGTCCGCGCAGGTGGCGGGTCAAATCGTCCCAACCGGGCGGGGAGAAGCCGAC
>JAIROU010000406.1 GCA_031257375.1 Bifidobacteriaceae bacterium | reverse complement strand
CACCCGCCGCCGCACATGGCGTCAGGCGCCACGGGCGGCGGAGGGTGCGGCGCGTTCGGTGCCAGGCGCCGAGTTTGGCGGTCGCCGCCGACGCGGCCGGGCGGCATCGGCGGTGTTTTTCCCACACTTCCGGGCGCCGGGTCGCTAATCTTATACGGGCCGACGCGCCGACGCGAGCCCTACAAGACCGAGCGATTGGAGCCCCTGACATGGCATTTTGGACCCTCCACGGCGACGGCAAGAAGATCCCGCCTGGGGAGGTGGTGGCGCCGGGTGAGCGCCTGGTCTGGTCGCGCACCATATCTATGGGCCTGCAGCACGTCGTGGCGATGTTCGGGGCCACCTTCCTGGTGCCGATCATCACCGAGTTCCCGCCCTCGACCACGCTGTTCTTCAGCGCCGTCGGCACGGCCCTGTTCCTGCTGCTGACCCGCAACCGCCTGCCCTCCTACCTGGGCTCGAGCTTCGCCTTCATCTCCCCGATCATCGCCGCCAAGGCCGGGGCGGACGGCATGGGCAAGGCCCTGTTCGGGGTGATGGCGGCGGGTCTGCTGCTGGCCGTGGCGGGGTGGATCGTGCACGTCGCCGGGTCGGGTTGGTTGAACGCCTTCATGCCGCCGGTCATGACCGGCACCATCGTCATGATGATCGGCTTCAACCTGGCCGGCACGGCCTGGAAGACAGTTGACGACAAGACCGGCGATACGACCGGCGGCATGGCCGACGCGCCCATCACAGCCTGGATCACCGTTTTGACGATTGTGCTGATAACAGTCTTGTTCAGGGGGCTGATCGGGCGGCTGTCGGTGCTGCTGGGCGTGGGTTGCGGCTACATCGCCGCCCTGATCCAGGGGCAGGTCGACTTCGCCGCCATCCGCGACGCCGACTGGTTCGGGCTGCCCGAGTTCCAGGCCCCGGTGGTCGAATGGGCCGTCCTGCCGATGTTCCTGCCGGTGGTCCTGGTCCTGATCGCGGAAAACGTCGGCCACGTCAAGTCGGTGGCGCTGATGACCGGCCAGGACTACGACAAGTCGATGGGCCGGGCGCTGATGGCGGACGGCTTCGCCACGGCCCTGGCCGGCGTCGGCGGCGGCTCCGGCACCACCACCTACGCCGAGAACATCGGCGTGATGGCGGCCACCAAGGTCTACTCGACGGCCGTCTACTGGGTGGCCGCCGCGACCGCCCTGGCGCTGTCGCTGATCCCGAAGTTCGGGGCGGCCGTCGCCACCGTCCCAGCCGGCGTGATCGGCGGCGCCGGGGTGGTGCTGTACGGCATGATCGGCCTGCTCGGCGCACGCATCTGGGTCGAGAACAAGGTCAACTTCGCCAGCCCGGTCAACCTGTTCCCGGCCGCCGCCGCCCTGATCCTGGGCATCGCCAACGCCAGCTTCGAGTTCGGCGACATCGAACTGACCGGGATCGTGGTCGGCACCATCACCGCCTTCGCCCTCTACCACGCCATGCGCGCCATCGCCAAATGGCGCGGCACCGACGTCGCCGCCTGAGTCCTGCTTGAGTCCTGCTTGAGTCCTGCCCGGCTGGCCGGTGGGAGTCGGCGGGGGCAGGAAGGGCCGGCGCGGCGCGAATTGCGGGTTTGGCGCCGATCTGCCCCGGGGCGGGCCTGGTTTGCGGGGCAGATCGGTCTCAAAGTCGCAATTCGTCCGGCGCTCCCCCACTACCCGCCCGGATCCCCGTCCGGATCCCCGCCCGGATCCCCGCCCGGATTAGCCGACTGACTCCTGGTCCCCGGCCTCGCGGGCCGCGAACTCGGACTCGAAGGCCTGCTGCACAGCGGGGCTGAACAGCACGAAACGGACCAGTTCGACATCCGTGCGGGCTTCGGCCAAAGCCTCGCGGGCCGCCCGCGCCACCGCCTTAGGCGCCCAGCCGTAGACCCCGGCGCTGATCGCCGGGAAGGCCACCGAACTCGCGCCGACCTGGTCCGCGACCCTCAGCGATTCGGTGAAGCAACTCCGCAGCAGCGCCGGGTCGGTCTGACCGGCGTGCCGGTTCGGCCCGACCGTGTGGATCACCCAGCGGCAGGGCAGCGCGCCCGCGCCGGTCGCCACCGCCCGACCCGCGGGCAGCCCGTCCGACAGGGCGGTGCGCCTCAACTCCCGGCATGCGGCCAGCAGCTCTGGCCCCGCCGCCCGATGGATCGCGCCGTCGACGCCGCCGCCTCCCATCAAAGACGAGTTCGCCGCGTTGACGATCGCGTCCGTCGTCTGGCGGGTGATGTCCCCGCCCACGAGTTCGATCCGCATGACCCAATGCTGCCAGCCGCGCCTGCGATCCAGCGACCTCCAGCGCGCGCCAGCCATCCGCGCCCCGAGCGACCCCGATTCGCTTAAGCGCCCAGCCGCGGCCTCAAATGCCCGAGCCCGGAAATGCCGGAGCCGACGAGTCGCGCGGGCGAGCGCCCGGGGCCTCGCCGGGGGCGGCGCCCGCCCTCGCCCAGGCGAGGCGCCTCCCCCGCGCCCGTCGCCGACGCCGGCCCCCGGCCGGCGGCCCGACTTTGGCCACAGCCCTGCCGCCCCCGCCCCCTCGGGCGGCCACCCGCGACGCCGGGATGGTCTTGATCCGAGCCAAAAAGTAGTACCACTTGGCCAGGGCGACCAGCGCGATCACAGCCCGGATGGGCCAGTTCGGCGCCAGGCCGAACGCCACCGCCAGCATGGCGGTGACCGGGACGCAGATCGCCAGCTTCGCCCGCATGGTCATCGAACGGCTGGCGGCGAAAGCTTCCAGGTGGTTCCGGTAGAGCTTGGTGGACAAGAACCATCGGTGGAATCGGGCCGAGCCGCGCGCCAAACAGGCGGCGGCCAGCAGGTAAAGAGGCGCCGTGGGCAGCAGCGGGACGAAGATCCCCAACGTCCCCAGCCCGAACGCGGCCAGGCCGAGCACCACCGCCAACGGCCTGATCAGGCCCTTAGCCGAAACTGCCACGCGACCCGCCTCGCTTCAAAACGGAAGGGACCTGGTGGGCCCCCGCACGCTCACAAGCATACTAAGCCTTACCTAACGCAGAAAGCCCCGCAACCGCCCGTCACGATGCCGCGCCCACCGCCGCGCTCCAGCCGCCGCGCTCCCGCGAGGGGCCGACCGCCCGGCCGCGCGGGAGGCCAACCCGACACGCCGACACCGCCTCAGTTCACGATGCCGCGCCCACCGCCGCGCCCGAGCGCCCGGTAGCCGCCGAGCGGGAGCGGCGCCCCGACGCGCGCTGGAAGGTGCGGCGGCGGCATCGGGGGCTGGGCGGTCGCGGTCGCGGGCGGCGGGTGGATCGGGCGGGGCCGGGAGCGGGCCGGGAGCGGCAGCCCGGCGGGCGGGCTGGCAGATCGCGAGTGACGGCCACCGAGTCGGCCTGCGGGAGGGCTCACATCGCCCTGGTTACCGATAGGCTTGGCTGATACCGTCCGTCAGGGAACAGATTGACGCTGTAACAACTCTTGCAGGAGGTCGCCATGACAACGCCACCGTATCAGCCGTGGAATCAGCCGCCGCAAGGCCCTGTGCCAGGTCAAAACCCCGGCGGGTTCGCCGGTCCGAACCCGGCGGCCGGGGATGGGGGCGGCCTGTGGGCGAGCCCCAGCGGCCCGCCGGGCCAATACGGCCAACCGGCGGGGCAGCCGTACGGGCAACCGACGCAGCCGTTCCAGCCGACGCCGCCGGCCCAGCCAGGCCAACCAGGCCAACCAGGCCAGTACGGCGAACCGGGCCAGTACGGCCAGTACGGCCAGTACGGCCAATACAACGACTACGGCCAATACGGCCAGCCGGGCGCGGCCGAGCAGACCGCGCCGGCCCCCCCGCCGGGCTACTACCTGGCCTCCGACGGCCAGTACTACCCGCTGTCCGCCCAACCGGGCCTGCCCCCGAACGAGCCGCCCCCGGCCAAGCCCAAGAAGAAGCGCCGCGCGCTGGTGGCGGCATCGGTCGTGGCGGCTCTGGTCGTGGCCGGCGGCGGGGCTTACGCCCTGTTGTCGCTGCGCGGCGGAGGCGGCGCGGGCAGCCCCGAGGAAGCCGCCGAGGCCTTGCTGAAAGACCTCTCGTCGCTCGATTTCGCCAAGGTCGCCAGCCACCTGGCGCCCTCCGAGCAGGACTTGTTCGCGCCGCTGCTCGACCTTTACAACGATGAGTCGTATCAGACCGATCAGTCGCGGTCCGTCCAAGAGGCCGGCGAGAAGGCCATCAAGGCGATCTCCATCAAGTTCACCGACCTCGAGTTCTCCAGCGAGTCAATTGGCGAGGGGATCGACCGCACAGCCATCACCGGCGGCGAGGTCCGGCTCGACGCCGACGTCAGCGCGCTGACCGACGCCTTGATGGATGTGTACGAAGAATTGGGCATCGACGAGTACGCCGGCATGGGCGCCGGGGACGCGGCGTCCATCAAGTCTGACATTGAGGACCAACTGGACTCCTTGTTCCCGGTCAGCAAGGGCATTGACGACCTGGTCGAGATGACCGGCTGGGAAGATGTGTTCATAGTCACCGTCGAGGAGGACGGCAAGTGGTTCACATCGCCGTCGATGACGCTGGCCCAGTACATCTACGAGGCGGAGGGCTTCGACAACAGCGACCTCGGGGACCCGATTCCCGACGGCGAGATGAAGGGCGCCTCCAGCCCCGAGGAGGCCCTCGGCAATCTGGTCGAAGCGTTGGACGAGGCGAGCGACACCGGCGACCTGCGGGAATTGGCCAAGGCCCTGCCCCCGGCCGAGTCGCGGCTGCTGGCCGTCTACGGACCGGCCATCGCTGGCGACGTCACTGGGATCGGGTTCATCGAGGAGGCCAGCGGGTCGAAGGGCTCCGACGTCTCCGGCCACGCGCGGGTCACCCTGGACTCTCTCACCCTGCTGCCGGGGATAGAACTGTCGCGCGACGGCGACACCTGGACCCTGGAACTGGCCATCGACGGCGAATACACCATCACGCTCACCCAGGAAGGCAAGACGGCCTGGAACCTCGAAGGCGAGGGCGTCGATTACTGGGGCGATCCGACTGAGTTCAGCGCCTCGCTCGAAGTGCCCAGCCGCGGCGTTCTGCGCGGCAAAGTGTCCGACCAATACGATGACTACGGCTTCGCCTACGAGAGCGGTTGCCTGACGGTGGACTCTTACGGCGCTTCGGAGGAGATGTGCCTGGACGATCTGGGGCTTGACTCGGCCACGACCGGTTCCCTCGACAAGATCGACGGCCTGCCTGACCTCAAGGAAGTGATCGCCCTCAGCGCCGTGAAGGGGGCCGGCGGCGATTGGTACATCTCGCCCACCGCTTCGCTGCTCGATTGGGCCGTGGTGGTGGCCGCCGAGTTCAAGTAGGCCCCGGGCGTTCGAGTTCCTGCCGGGGGCGGACTTAGGGGCCGCCGGAGAACTAACGTCGTGGCGGCGGCAGGTCCGATGCCGTTAGCGAACGGACTGGCGGACCGTTGGGGTTTGGGAGCACCATAGTCGTGTGAACCGCCTGGTGTCGGCCTTGGCCGAGGCCCCAGCCCGGGCCGAGTGCGTCACTCACGTCGAGGTGACCCCGGCCCGGCTCGGCGTCCACGGCGACTGGCCCGGCTGGGCGCCCGATTGGGTCCGCGAAGGCTACCAGCGGCTAGGCGTGGAGCGGCCGTGGCTCCACCAAGTGCAGGCGATTGAAGCCGCCCGCCGGGGCCACTGCGTGGTCGCCACCACGACCGGTTCCGGCAAGTCCCTGGCCCTTTGGGCTCCGGTGCTGGCGGCGCTCGACCAGCCTTACGAGTTGGGGCGGGTGGCGCAGGTGCGCTCGCGCCCGACGGCGATTTACCTGGCGCCGACCAAGGCCCTCGCGGCCGATCAGTTGGCGACTTTGAACGCGCTCTTGAAAGCGGCCGACGTGGACGGCCTCGAGGTCGCCACCTGCGACGGCGACACCCCCGCCGAGTTGCGCCGCCTGTGGCAGGCGAAGGCTGACGTGGTGCTGACCAACCCCGATTTCCTGCATTTCTCGCTGCTACCAGGGCATATCCGCTGGTCCGGGCTCTTGCGCGGCCTGCGCTACGTGATCGTGGACGAGTTGCACACCTATCGCGGACTGATGGGCGCCCACGTCGCCTGGGTCATGCGCCGCTTGCGCCGCCTGGCCAGGCATTACGGCGCCGACCCGATCTTCTTGGCGGCTTCCGCGACCGTCAACCAGCCGCAAGCCACCCTCGCCCGCCTGATCGGCGAGGATCCCGCGGCGGTGGAGGCCGTGACCGACGACTCCGCCGCCCGCGGCGAGGGAACGTTCGTCATGTGGCGACCCGCTCCCCACGACGACGCCGACCACGCCGGCGGCGGCCCAGCCGGTGACCCTTGGGACCCTTGGGACCCTTGGGACGCTGGCGCCGCTGACCTCGCGACCAGGCCTAATGCTGGCTCAGAGGCGAAGGCTCGGGTCGGCGAGAGCGCCGGGGCAGGGACTGGCGGGCTGGCTCCCTCTCGGCGGTCGGCCCCGGCCGAGGCCGCCCAACTGGCGGCCGATCTGGTCGAGATCGGCGCCCGCACGCTGGTATTTGTGCGCTCACGCTATTCCGCGGAGGCGGTGGCCAACACCGTCCGGCAGATTCTGGGCGAGCCGCTGGCCAGCCGGGTCGCCACCTACCGGGGCGGCTATCTGGCCGACGAACGGCGCGACCTGGAAAGACGCTTGCGCGACGGCGCCCTGCTGGGTCTGGTGTCGACCACCGCGCTGGAACTCGGCATCGACGTGGCCGGGCTGGACGCGGTGATCACGGCTGGCTGGCCGGGCACCCTGATCGCGCTCAAACAGCAGGCCGGGCGGGCCGGGCGGGCCGGGAGCGACGGCCTGTCCATTTGGGTGGCCGGCGCCGATCCGCTCGACTCCTACCTGGTCGCCCATCCTCGCGCGCTGGTCGGCGCGCCGCTCGAGGCGACCGTTTTCGATCCGTCCAACCCCTACGTGGCGGCGCCGCACCTGGCGGCGGCCGCCGCCGAGCTGGCCCTCGAGGCCGAGGAATTGGACTCGCTCGACCCCACGGCCGCTGACGTGATCGAGGCCCTGGCGGCCACCGGCGCGGTGCGCCGCCGCGGCGGG
>JAIROU010000328.1 GCA_031257375.1 Bifidobacteriaceae bacterium | reverse complement strand
TGACGCCGGGCGGCCGATCGAGTAATCTGGCCTGACCGAAGCGTTTCGGTGGGTTGACGAAGGGGTGACATGCGGCAGACGCGGACGATCCGGCCCAAGGCCGCGCCCGCCTTGCGGCGCTGCGGCGTGGCGGCAGCGCCACCTGCCGCACGAGCTCTCCACTCAGCTTTTGGCGTTGCTCGCCGCCTGAAGGCGGGCGGCGACTCGACCGTCGGTTCAACGGGCGCTCCGGCGCCCGCGCCGGCCAATGCGTCCCGGCGGTCGCTCGCGCTAAGCCGGCCAGCGAGGGGGACGGGTGGCCACAGGCGGGTCGGCGGACCTTGGGGAATCCGCGATCACATGGACGAAACGCTTTGCAGACAGTCGGCGACGATGCCGTCGAGCAGGTCGAGGTCTTCGGCCCGTCTTGAGCGGGCGCGGAGCCGCTGGGACAACTAAACGAGATTGAAACCCAGTCCGGCGGCATCGGGGTCCAAAGCTGGGGCCCGGCCGGGAAATGACAACAGCGAAAAGAGGTATGGAAGTGTACGTATTGACACACGCGACGCGCAGGGTGGTGGCTTTGGCGGCCTGCGCGGCGGTGGCGGCGCTGGGGGCCGTGGTGGGGGCGGGACCGGGGGAGTCCGCTCCGGCCCGGGCCGAGGAGCCTGCGGCGCCGGCGACGACGGATGATCTGGTCAACTCGACGGCCCAACAGGAGAAGTGGCTGTCTTACCCGGAGTCGCGTTTGACTATGCACGCGGCGAACGGGGCGGCTTTGCCGTTGGACATCGGCTATATAGTTTCCGCCCGGACGGCGTCGATTGGTCGGCTGGTCCAGACGTATGTCGCCGCTGAGGGGACGTGCGAGACGGCGTGTTCGCAGACGCAGGCGGCGTCTTACTCGACCGTGTGGCGCCCGGAGGCGCTGTTGGCAGAAGGCGCCTACACGGGCGGCCCGGCGGGCGCGGTGTCGGTGGCGGACGTGTTCCACGACGCGAACTCGTTCTCGCGGGTGGCCAGCCCGGACTTGGACGGCGGGGTCGTGGTGATGCGGGGCGAGCCGAACACCAACGGGCGCGGGTCCGGGTATGGGAACGCGGTTTACTACAGCAACAACAAGACGATGGCCATCGATTCGGACGGCGAGGGCCTGTACTGGGTTGTGGTGACGGACGCGCGGTATGTCTACGCGGTGGCGTTCCCGGCCGGGATTGTCCCGGCGTTGGTGGGCGGCGCTTGGCGGGCGGAGTATCCGGCGTCTGCGGACGCGGCCGTGGGCGTGGGGTTCGCGGTGGCGAACGCCGCGGTCACCGGTGGGGATTACGCGGAGGCGGCGAAGGCGCGGGCGTCGGCGGCGTTGGCCGGCGCGGCGGGCGAGCGGGCGGCGCAGAAGGCGTTTTGGGATGACTTCATGGCGCAGGTGCCGGCCGCCCAGGATTACTCGGTTCAGGACGTCGCCCTGGGCGGGGTCGACGCCGACTATGTGAAGGCCACCTATTACAAGGCTTGGGTGGAGTTGGCGATGGAGATCGTCCCGGCCACCCCGGAAACGGGCAACGTTTACAGGCACTTGGCGACCACCAAGGCGGGAATGTTCAACGGCGGGCTCGGCAACGCCCCGTGGGCGACCGGTTGGGACTCGTATGAGGGCTTGCAGTTGTTGGCCCACATCCCCGATTACGCGGACATGGCCTGGGAGTCGATGGAGGGGTTCATGGCGTTTGTGGACGCCAGCGGCTCGATGGCGCACGATCTCCAAGGCGGCGGCTCGGAGCAGCTGCCCGCCCGCGAGGCGGAGACCATCTGGGGCATCTACGGCGCGACCGGCGACCTGGACCGGCTGGGCTCCGTGTTCGACGCGCTCAAACGGCACCTGGCCTGGAGCGACCGCAACCAATGCTGGGTCACGGGCGCCGGGGGCGGGTGCGGCTACTCGGACATGGAGTTCAGCGTGTCGCTGGTTTACGACTACGGCTACGCCGCGAAGATCGCGATGGCTTTGGGCAAGACCACCGACGCGCTGGAGTTCGTGAAGGCGGCGCGGGATCTGATGGGCTCGGTGGACTCGAAGACCGGTGTGAACTACCGGTATTTCCCGACCAATGAGCCGGGCGGCGGCAAGGTGTTCACCTTGTACAACCGGGGCGAGTGGCGCAACCAGGATGGCGTGGCGCTCGAGAGCGTCACGGACAATCCGTTGTACATAACGTCGGCGTTCGTCACCCATGACCAGGGCCTGGAGCCGGAGGCGGCCGCCGACGCGCTCGACTCCTTCTTGTATTCGTTCGGGACCTACACCTCCAACCCGGAGGGCAGGAACTACACCTACAACCCGGACTTGCAGTACGCCGGGGTTGCCGACTGGTCCATCAAAGGACCGGATTGGCAGTTGACCGTCTACGGGCTGTTGGGGATGGACCCGGCGTTGTTGGACGGCACCTACATGGAGGGCGAGGCGGCGCAGTTGCGCCAGTACGCCGACGTGATGATCAACTCGGCGATCCGGGACATCACCTTGGGGCAGCACTTCTACGAGTGCTACCGGGCCAACGGTCAGATCGGGGACATCCCGGGCGGGCACGGCACCAACCCGGGCAACCCGTGGGGCGCGGCCATGCTGATCGACGCGGTGTTGATCGCCAACGGCTATCAGGCCTTCTCCGGCGGGACCGCCTACACCCATCTGCCTAACCGGCAGGGCGGCGTGACGGGCCTGCGATACCTGGGCGAGCCTCTGACCGTCGACATCGACGACGATGAGATCGCGTTGACCAGCGAGGTCCTGGACGACCCGGTGTTCGCGGCGGCCGAGGGCGAGACCGTGGTCTTGGACCTGCCGCAACCCGAACTGGTCCCGATCGAAGAACTGACGATCGTTGGGCCGGACGAGTTGACGCAGAAGGCCCAGGGTGTGGCCTATTCGGTGGAGGTGTCGCCTTCCAACGCCACTTACGCGGATAGGGCGGTCTCTTGGTCGGTGGCCAAGCCCGGCGGCGGCCCGACCGACAAGGCGACGATAAGCGCGGACGGCGTGTTGCGGCCGGTGGCCAACGGCCAAGTGCGGGTGGTTGCCACGGCGCGGGACGGCTCGGAGGTCACGGCCAGCAAACTGGTCGCGATCTCGGGTCAGAACGTGGCGTTCTTGTCTGTGGGCAAACCGGTGACGGCGTCCCTTTACACCCGGCCGGCGGAGCTGGCCGTCGATGGCGACCTGACCACCCGTTGGGAGGCCAACACTGGCCTGGCATGGCTCCGAGTGGATTTGGGCGCCCCGGCGGCGCTGAGCTGGATCACGGCCGAGCTTGAGGACGCCTGCCCGTCGGGGTTCCGGTTCCAGTACTCGAACGACGACACCAGCTGGACGGATATCGAGGTGTTCACGGGGTTCGCCTGCTACAACCACGCGGTGGCGCAGGTGTCGGACGAGTCGCTGGCGGCTATCCCGCCGGCCCGGTATGTGCGGTTCCAGGTGGATGTCAAGCATGGGAGTTTCGGCACCAGCATTTACGAGTTCTCGATTGACGGGGATTACGTCAATCCGACACCGGTGACGGCGGTGGCCGTGTCCGGGGCGGGCGGGGCGGTGGCCATTACCCGGCCGGGCCGGACTTTGCAGATGACGGCCGCGGTGTCCCCGGCGGACGCGACTGACAAGCGGGTCGACTGGGCGGTGTTGGGCGTGGACGGCGAGCCGTCCGAGTTGGCCGAGATCGACGCCAACGGCGTCCTGACGCCGTTGGCCGACGGGCGGGTGCAGGTTGTGGCCACCGCCGTCGGCGGCGAGGACGTGTCCGGGTCGGTGTGGATCGAATTGTCGAACCAGCGCCCGAATTTGGCGTTGAACCAGCCGGCCACCGCGAGCGGCGGGTCCGTAGATCCGGGGCTGTCGGTGGACGGGTCGTATTCCACCCGTTGGGGCGGGGGTCCCAGCGGCGGCTGGTTCGAGGTCGAGTTGGGCCGGGTCGAGGTGGTCGATCAGATCACGGTGACGTTTGAGACGGCCCGGGCGAGCAGTTTCGTCGTTGAGACGCGGGTCGGCCAGGAGGACGAGTGGACCACCGTGGCCTCAGTCGGCAGCACCCAGGCGGATGTGGCGTTGGAGGTTGTGTTCTCGCCGACGCCGGCCCGATATGTGCGCCTGGCGCAGATGAACGCCGCCACCGGGTGGGGCATCTCGATTTGGGAGTTCGAGGTTTACGGCCTTGAGGTTGGCCTGTCGTTCGATTTGAACGGTTGGGACAGTGTCGCGCCCGGTTTGGTTGAGCCCGGCGCCGTGGCCGCCCAGTATGGGCAGGCGGTGGGCGCGCTGCCGGTGTTGGAGGCCGAGGGCTTCGAGTTCTTGGGTTGGAACAC
>JAIROU010000286.1 GCA_031257375.1 Bifidobacteriaceae bacterium | reverse complement strand
ACTTGGTCACCCGCCGCCTGGCGGCGGATTGACCGCCGGGACCGACCAAGGCAGCGCTGGGGCCGCCGCGGGCGGCCGGCCGGCGCGCGGCCGCCCGGCCCGCCCGGGACCTCGCTCCGGTAAACTTGGGCGCCGCGGCGCGGGTCGTCCCGCCCTGGGCCCATAGCTCAGTTGGTTAGAGCATCACGTTTACACCGTGGAGGTCGTCCGTTCGAGTCGGACTGGGCCCACCGGAGTTCGCTTATCCGAACCACTGACCCGTGCATCGTCTCCGGGTCGGGCGCGTCTTCCTCCAGAATCGCCGGATGCAGAATTGGCGCGTGCGCTGCCAGTAGTCGGCGTGGAGGCGAGCGTCGGGGTCCATGATCGTGTCGTAGGCGCCGGTGCGCTCGGTTTCTATGGCGTGGTCTTCGCTCTCCGCGGGGGTCACATAGTAGCCACATAGTAGCCACATGGGAGAACATGGTAGATTCACCTTGCATGAGAACTGTTATGTGGGGAGGGAAGGATGGTACTGGTCGATTCGGTCGCTGACGCCGTTCGCCAGGCTCGTGAGGCGGGTACTGACTTGCACCACTGCGAGATCAAGACCGCCGCAGCAGGACCGCCGAAGACCCTTGCCGAATCAGTGTCGGCGTTCGCCAATGGCGATGGCGGACTCATCGTGCTGGGTGTGGAAGAAAGAGCTGGGTTTGCCGTCGTCGCCGTCGATGCCCCACGTTTGGCGCAGGCTTTGGCAACGGCTTGTTCGGACCAGGTCGAGCCCGCTGTGCGCGCCGAGATTTCCGTGGTCTTGTTCGACGGCCAACCAGTCGCGGTGGCCGCCATCCCGGCCATGGAGCGAGCCAAGAAGCCCTGTTACGTGAAAACACAGGGGCTGGAACGTGGCTCGTACATCCGCAGCCATGACGGGGACCGCCACCTGAGCACCTACGAGATCCATTCTCTATTGACCGGGCGAGGCCAGCCCAAGGATGACTCCGCGCCAGTCGAGGGGACTTCCGTCGCGGTTCTATTGGAGCGCGAGGTGGCTGCCTATGTGCGGCGTCTCCGCGACACCCGAGGCCCGGTGTTCGCCGATACCAACGACGAGCAGGTGCTCCGCATGACCGGCGTGCTGGCCCCCGAAGGTCCCGAGGTCACCATCGCCGGGCTACTGGCGCTGGGACGGTTCCCGCAGCAATATCTCCCTCAGATGAACGTGACGTTCGTGGCCTTCCCCTCTTTGGACGCAAGGCCGATGGCCGATGGCACCAGGTTCCTGGACAACATCCCCGTGGACGGCCCGATCCCGCAGATGGTGGAAGGCACCTGGGCGGCCCTGACCCGCAACATCAGGCGCCGCGGAGTGGTCGCCGGCCTGGGACGTGAGGACATCTGGGAGTATCCACCGCGCGCGGTTCGGGAACTCGTGACCAACGCCCTCATGCATCGCGACTACCATCCGCTCGCACAGGGCTCGCAGGTCCGGGTCGAGTTGTACCCGGACCGTCTGGAGATCACCAATCCTGGCGGCCTGTTCGGCGCTATCAACGCCGAGGCGCTGCAACGCTCGCCCATCACATCCACCCGCAACTCAGTCTTGGCCCGGCTCTTGGAAGATGTGGCCTTACCACACAGCGAGCACGCTGTGGCCGAGAATCGCGGCACTGGGCTGTTTGTCGTCGCCGGCGAATTGGAGCGGGATGGGCTGGCGCCCTTGGAGATCAGGACTGACCTGCTGAGTTTCACGGCCATCATGAGGCAGGGCACGCCACGAGCGGAACCAACTGCGCCGGAGACTGGGATGACGCCCCGCCTAAGGCAGGTTCTCGATCTGCTCGCGAGCCACGCCAGATCGGCCCGGGAACTGGCAGACACCCTGGGCATCACTCGCAGCGCCGTACAGCAGCACCTCAGGCGTTTGGAGGCAGCAGGCCTGGTGGTGCCCACCACCAGTGCGCGCCGTTCCCGCGAGACCCGATGGCAACGAACCGGTTCGTGATGCGTCCAAGTTGGGCCCCTGGGGCAGTCAGCGAGCCCCAAGCCGCCGAACGTGAAACCGCTGCACCGTCGAGGGGTCCACTCCCAGCTTCTCGCCGATGCGGGCGTAGCTCATGCCCTCGCCGCGGAGCCGGGCGACTTCCGCGCGGTCGCTTTCCGCGATCCCCTTGAGCCGCATGGCCACACCCCGCCGTTTGAGGTGCCCGGTGACAGTCTGCCGCGTGACGCCGAACTCAGCCGCCAACTCGTACACAGTCTTGCCGCTCAGGTAGCCCTCAATGAGGCGGGCGGAATCCTGGTCCTTCAGCACCGGCCGCTTCCGGCCTGGGCGGGTCGAACTCCCCGGGCGGGCGCACGCCGTCCTCTACGATGCCGCGTTCTAACTCATCAAGGACCTCACGGTCCAGGCTCAGGCAAACAAGAAGGCGACAAAAACCCGTGGCGGATGGGGAACCTTATTAATGCCCGCGCGACGCCATCGATCACGGCTCGCAGGGCATCGCCACCCGCCCGGCGCTGATCCCGCTCGACCGCGAGATCCGACACGTCTCGCACTCCCGCCGCGCCGTCTGCCAAATCGTCTCGCCGGCCGGGGGATCAGCCCGCCTGGTCCTCGACGAAACCCCGGCGGCAGGCGACGAGGCCGCCCAACAGGCCCAGCGGCATCGTGCAAATCAAGAGCGTGAGCGGCCAAGACCAACTGCCCGTGGCGGCGTGGATCTGGCCGAAGGCGAAAGTGGCCAGGGCGGCGACGCTGTAGCCGACGGCCTGGCCGAAGCCGGAGACGGCCAGGAGCGTTTTGGGGCTGCGGGTGCGCAGGTTCATCAGCGTCACGGCGCAGGCGTAGTTGCCGTCGCCGAGGCGTGTCAGGGCGATCCACAGCCAAGTGCCGCGCAAGGGCCAGAGCATCAGTCCCGCCAGCCCGATGGTCCACCCGGCGAACATGATCACCACCAGGATCCAGGGCCGTCGCAGGCGGACCGTCAGGACCGGCACTACCAGGGCGCCGGCCAGCGACCCGGCCGTGAACCAGGTCAGCCAAAGGGCGCCCTGGCGGGGCGGCGCGCCGGCGTCGATCATGATCTGCGGCAACCAGCCCATCAGCGCGTAAGCGGCGACCGTGTTGCAGACCAGCAGGCCGGTGATGCCCCAGAAGGTCTTCGACCGGACGACTCTGGCGCCCCGGCCGCCCTTCCGGGCGGGCCTGGCCTGGCCGGCGCGGCGACGGCGCCGGCTCTGCCGGTAGGGCTGGACAACCCAAGGCAGCGCCGCCAGGGCCGATCCGACCGCCCACAGGCCGACCGCCCAGCGCCAGCCCAGCCGGTCGGCCACGGGCACGGCGAAGGCCGGCGGCAGCGCCTGGCCGACCACCAAGAAGACCGTCGATGCCGTCGTCATCAGCCCGACCCGATCCGGGAAGTAGCGCTTGATCAGGGGAGGGACGGCCACGTTGGCGGTTCCCAGCCCGGCCATGATCAGCCCGGTGGCGATCAGGAAGACCAGTTCCGAGCCGGTGGCGGCGCGGGCCGCCGTCGCCCCGGCGGCCAAGGCCATGGCTCCGGCGATGACGCGCTCCAGGCCCCACAGCCGTCCCCACAGCGGCGCCAGGGCGCCGAAGACGGCGAACATCAGCGGCGGGGCCGTGGCGATCAGGCTTTCGGCGGTCGGGCTGAGCGCGACCTCCTCCCGGATGCGGGTCAGCACCGGGGCGACGGTGGTGACGGCCGCCCGCAGGTTCAGCCCCAAGATGACGAGCCCGGCCAGGACGGTCAACCGTCCGCGCCAAAGCGCGCCAGTCTGAGCAAAGGGCATTGGTTGAGCTTCTAAGGAACAGTTTCCGGATCGGTGACGCAGTTTAGGTTACTCCCGCTCGCCTGCCCGCTGAGTTGCCGACCGCCGGGATCCTGCCCCTCGGCCGCGCCCGGCTCAGGTGGCGCTTGGCGCCGGGAGGGATTGTTCGTATGCCTGCAGCCGGTCGTTCAGCACTTGGCGGAGCTCCGCCAGGTGGGCCATGGCGGCCTCGTCCGGCTGCGGGCTGGCGCC
>JAIROU010000277.1 GCA_031257375.1 Bifidobacteriaceae bacterium | reverse complement strand
CCTCCGAACCCTCGACCCCGCCCCGAGGCCGGCCCGGCCGCGGAAGGTACGTCCTCCGCCGGCCGATGATCAAAATCCTCCCCCGCGACGCCAGGACCGGCGGGTCCCTCCAGGCGGGCGGCGTGGACATCTCCGGATATTCGGAGAAGCGGATAAGGAGGTTGAGGGGGCCTTTCTTCGCCACGCTCCTCCAGGACCCCATGACGGTCCTCGACCCGGTCATCCAAGTCGACAAACAGATTGCCGAGGCGGCGCTCCGGCACCGGCGGATCGGCCGCCTATTTCTTCAACAGCGTCTACCCGCTCACCACCCTGGTCCAACTGGCCAAATACGATCCGTCGTGGGCGAAGGCGGCCGGGCGTTGGGCGCTGAACCTGACCAACTCGGCGCGCTACTTCCTGCCCGACCAGCGCGCCGCCGCCAACCAGTCCAATCCCGAGTTCCTGGGCGGCCCGGAAGCCGCGGTCTTGGCCTACGAGCGGCTGAACACCAACGACCTCAAGGCCACCGGCGACGCCATGGTCAGTCCCGGCTGGGGCACCGGGCCGGACGTGACCGACCTGGCCATCTATGGGATGATCTACACAGGCGCGCTGGGCGGGCTGGTCCAGACCACCAACGTCGAAAATCTGTTGCGCTTCGACGCCAACAAGACGGACTACTTCACCGCCGAGGCGGCGGATGGGGAGGCAGCCAAGTACCCGACTTGGCTCTACTACAACCCGCACACCACCGTCCAGGCGGTTCAGATCGACCTGGGCGCGTCGCCGCGGGACCTCTTCGACTCCACCAAGGGCGTCTACCTGGCCCAGAACGCCACCGGCGTCCAGACCTTCCGCATGCTCGGGGATTCGGCCAGCGTGATCGCCGTCCTGCCCGCGGGCAGCCCCGCCCCGGTGATGGACGGCCAGACCGTCACCATCGGCGGGGTTTTGGTCAGCCATTCGACGGCCGACGTGTTGCCTTTGCCGGGGGACGATGCCGTCGAGCAGGTAGCGATCAGCGGCTCGGCCGCGATCACGGCCAGGGGGGCGACGGCCACGTACAGCGCCGAGGTCACCCCGAGCAGCGCCATCTCCTTGGACGTCACCTGGTCGGTCGCCGGGGTGGACGGCCGGGCCACCGCCAAGGCCGTGATCGGGCCGGACGACGGCGTGCTGACGCCGGTCCTGAACGGGCAGGTGGTGGTTCGCGCCACCGCCCGGGACGGCTCCGGCGTCTTTGACGAGCAGGTGGTGACGATCTCCGGCCAAACCTTGCCGTATCTGTCGCTGAACAAGCCGGTGACCGTCTCGCACACGATCAACCAGGCCAAGGAGCGCATCAACGACGGCGATGTGTCAACGCGCTGGAACGGCCGGACCGGGACCAGCGGCGACGCCCATCCGTGGGTCTACATCGACCTGGTCAATCCGGCCCAGATCAGTTTGATCACCGTGGAATGGGAGTCCGCCTACGCCCGCGACTTCCGGGTCCAATGGTCGAACGACGCCTCCACCTGGCAAGATATCGAGGTTTTCGCCAACCAATCGCTGTCCAACCATGCCGTCTCGGCCGTCAGCCAGGCCAGCCTGGATGCACTGGCGCAGGCCGCGCCCGATGGCGTGCGGTACGTCAGGATGTACGTGGACGCCATAAACAACGCCAGTTGGGGCGTGTCGGTGTACGAGTTCTCGATCGACGGGTCCTACAACATAACCCAGCCGGTGACGGCGCTGACGGTGGCGGGGGCCGGCGGGGCCGAGGAGATCACCAGGCCGGGGCGGGCGTTGCAGATGGTGGCGACGGCCTTGCCGCTGGACGCCACCGACACGCGGGTCGAGTGGTACGTCTACGACTTGTCCGGCAACGAGACGGCGGCGGCCGATGTGGACTCGACCGGCAGGCTGATACCGCTGGCGGACGGCTTGGTCCAGGTGGTGGCCCGGTCGGTCGACGGCGGCGATGTTTCGGGCGCCTGCGAGATCTCGATCACCGGCCAGTCCAAGCCGAATCTCGCCCTCGGCCGGCCTATCGGCGCCAACAGATCGGAGATGCCGGTGTCCTACGCCAACGACGGCTCGTACGCCACGCGCTGGTCGTCCGGGTCGATGGCCGCCGACGACCGGGCCGCGGTCGAGGTCGATCTGGGGGCCGCGCGCCTGGTCGACTCCGTGGCGGTGGCCTGGGAGGCGGCCGCCGCGCCCAGCTACCTGGTTCAGGTGCGCCTCGACGCGGCCGCCGAGTGGACCACGGTCGGCTCGGGCGCCGGGGTTGGCGACGCCATCCAGGACATCGACTTCGCCCCGGTCTTGGCGCGTCACGTGCGCCTGGCCGAGATGACCCGCAGTTCTTACGGCGGGGTGTCGATCTGGGAGTTGGAGGTCTACGGCCCGCTGCTCTACCTGCGCTTCGACCTGAACGGCCTGTCAGCCTGGTTCGAGGATCTGCAAACCCCCGCCGATCTGGCGGCCGAGCACGGGTCCGTGATCGGCGACCTTCCCGAACTGGAGTTGTTCGGCCAGGTCTTCCTCGGCTGGAACACCGCCGCCGACGGCTCGGGCGCTTGGTACCAGACCGGCGATGTTTTCACCGCCAGCCAGGCCGTCACCCTGTACGCACAGTACGAGCCGGACCTGGGCGCCCCGGAGCCGCTGGCGCTGCGGTCGCAGACGGGGGTCAAGTGCATCGCCGGGAAGGCGTATTTGACTGTGACCGCCTTCAACGACTCCGACCAGGCGGCCGCGATCACGGTGACGACCCCGTTCGGGGTGAAAGTCTTCCCGTCGATCGCGGGCGGCAAGTCGGGCTTCCACTCCTTCACCACCCGGATGGCCGCTTACTCCGGCGTGCCGGTGGCGGTGAGTGGTCAGGCGGTCGATGACCCGACGCTGACCGGGTCGACCGAGCCAACCGTGGCGGCGGCGTCGTGCGGTTGACGACGGCGCCGCGCCGGGGTGGCCCGGCGGGGCGGACCGCATAGCTGAATGACGGCCCGGGCGGCCCGAAACAGGCCGCCCGGGCCACCGGCCGGCGCCGCCCGCAAAACCGGGGGCGGTCCCGGCCAAACCGAGGGTGTGGAGTTCCCGGCGGCGCCGGGACCCTCAAGCCTGACCCGGCGCAGGCCGCGTTCGAGGGCCGGTGCTCCATAGCCTAAGCCGAGCTGCTCCATCTGTTTGCGGAGCCGGTCGGGGCCAAAATAATACTTTTTGTGTTACAGTGGCGATGTGGTTGAACGCGCCGGCACATCTACCATCACAGTCTCTGTCCCCACTCCCGTTTTGGCGGCTGTCCGCGAGGCGTCC
>JAIROU010000234.1 GCA_031257375.1 Bifidobacteriaceae bacterium | reverse complement strand
AGGAAGCCAAGAACCAGGGCGCCGGCGGCGGATTCCCCAAATGGGCGGCGCGCGCGCTGTCATTGGCGCTTTGGTTGGCGGTCGGCGCCGGGATGGGCGCCATCGCCAGGATCGGCGTGCTGCCGCTTCCCTGGCTGATCGGGGCCGCCTTCGCAGTGGTGGTCGTGGCCGGCGCCGTCGGGGCGGCCTTGTGGCACACCAAGGCGCCGCCGTCCTGGTTCCGGTTCACCGCCTTGAGCCTGGTGGCGCTGCTCGGGATCGGCGCCTCGGCGGTCGGCATCAAGGCGATCGCCGACGTCGAGGGCTTCGTCAAGGGCGCCGCGCCCAAACTGCCCCGCAGCGAGTACGTGGTCATCGCCCTGCAAGACCACGGATCGGGCGAATCCTCCCTCCAGGGCGAGAACATTGGCGAGCTGACCACCGACCCGAACCGCCAGGCCGTGGAGGAAAAGCTCGAAGGAAAGTTCGGCGTCAGCTTCACCGAACGGCCCGACCCGACGGAGTTGGCGGGGGGTTTGACGGCCAAGGAGTACGATGCCGCCGTCCTCGATTCCAGCATCTTGGCCATTTACGAGGAGGCAGACCCGGAGTTCTTCGAGTCGATCCAGATCATTTACACCTTCGACCTGGACGCCCCGTCGATGGCCGCGCCGCCCAGCGCCGCCCCGAAGGAGAGCGGCGAGTCGTTCGTGGTCTACATCTCCGGCATCGACGCCGCCGGCGCGATCGCCACGGTGTCGCGCTCCGACGTGAACATCTTGATGGTTATCAACCCGGACGCCGGCAGAGTGCTTCTGGTCAACACCCCCCGCGATTACTACGTCCAATTGCACGGCACCACCGGCACCAAAGACAAACTCACCCACGCCGGCCTCTACGGCGTCCAGAAATCAATCGACACCTTGCAAGATCTATACGGCATCAAAATCGACTATTACGCCAGGGTCAACTTCTCGTCATTAGTGAAGATAGTGGACACGTTGGGCGGAGTCGATGTGAATGTTGAGGAGACGTTCACATCCATCCACGGCAACCGCACGTTCCCCGCCGGCCTCAACCACTTGGACGGCGAGCAGGCGCTCGCCTTCAGCCGCGAGCGCTACGCCTTCGCCGCCGGCGACCGCGCCCGCGGCCAAAACCAGCAAAAGGTCATCGCCGCGCTGATCGACAAAGCCTCGCAACGCTCCAACCTGCTCCGCTACAACGACCTCCTGGACTCCCTCGACGGCGCATTTGAAATGAACGTGCCGATGGCGCAGATCAGCTCGGTGGTCCGCCAACGCCTCGAGGACGGCAAGTCCTGGCAGGTCGAGTCGGCCAGCGTGGACGGCCAGGGCTCGATGCGCCCCACCTACTCGATGGGCGCCCAAGAGCTCTACGTCATGATCCCCGACCAGGCCACCGTCGACAGCGCCACCCAAAAGATCAACGCCGTCCTCGACGGCCAATAGCGCGCCAGGCGGCACGGGCGGACGTCGAACGATCCTGGCCAATCAGACACCACCGCGAGAGTTGACCCCGCCACGAGCCGCCCGTGCCCGGAACGGCGGCCCGTCGCCCTGATGGTGTTGGCAAACCTGGACGTGCGACCTCCGGAGGATGGACCTCCGACCAGCGACCGACCCGGCCGACCTGCCCAGGCGTGAAGCTGGAGGGGTGTCTGTCGTTAGTCTGCCCGGCGGCGCGCCGCCGGGCGCCGCCATCCAGCCGTCCCCGGAAGTGGCCTTCTTCGCCAACCCCGTCTTCGGCATCGGACTTTCCCTGGTCGGAGCGGCCCTGCTGGCCACCGCCGTCTGGCTGCTGAACAAGCGCCGCCAAGTGGTCAGAGTCCGCAAGACCCTGCGCTGGATCGCCTGCACCGCCGGGTCGCTCAGCCTGGTCCTGGGCCTGGGCACGGTCGCCAACTGGTACGCCGGCTGGCTGCCGAACATGGACGCGGTGCGGATCAGACTGGGACTCGGCCACGCCGCCGGGGACCAGGCTGAATTGGCCGCCAGCGCCCCCGCCCAGGAACAACTCGGCGCCGAGGCGATCATCGGGTCGCAGGCTCCGCTATCAAGGCCCAGCCCGTTCCCCGCCACCAACCCCCCGCCGGCCGGCGGCGCCAAGGAGTTCTCCCTGCCCGCCCCCGAGCGTCTCAACTTGGCCGACAACACAGCCTGGGTCTACACCCCGCCCGGCTACGACCCCTCCGGCCGGGTCGCCTACCCGGTGATTTACCTGATCCACGGCTCGCCCGGGGCTTCCCAGGACTGGATGGCCTCGGGCGGCCCGGCGGTCCTCGACCAGATGATCGCGGCCGGCGAACTGGCGCCGGTGATCGCCGTCGCGCCCGGCGTCGGCGCCCGCGGCGCCCCGGACTCCGGCTGCCTCGATTCGACCAAGCCGGGCGGCTCCCAAGTCGAGACGTTCCTCTACGACGTGGTCAAACCCTGGGCGGAGAATCACTTCCCGGTGGCGACCGACCGCCGGGCGATCGCCATAGGCGGCATGTCAATGGGCGGATACTGCGCCATCGACCAGGCCCTGCGCCACCCCGACCAGTTCGCCTCAGTCCTGTCGATCATGCCCTACGGCGGCCCCGGCGAGGCCGGCCAGAACATGAAGTCCAACCAGGCCGAGATCGACGCGGTGACGCCGCTCGGCTACATCCCGACCATCGACACGATCGCCGCCAACCCACTCGCCGTATGGTTCGCCATCCCCGGTTCGGAGGTCGACGGCCAGGTCGGCCGCGAGACCAAGGCCATGGCCGCCGCACTGCTCGAGCGCGCCCAAGACGTCGACGTCCACATCGCGGACGGCCAGGACCACACCTGGAAGATGGCGATCGCCAGCTTCCCCATCGGCCTGCGCTACTGGCAAAGCCAATTGGACCGCCTCGACCAGCCCTGACCCCGCGACGGCCCCGGCGCGTCCCCGCGACGGCGGCGCGGCCCTGTCGTGGCTGTCGCCCTTCGCCTGGGCGCATCAAACCCGCGCCTTCTACGGCCTGCGCTGGTGGCCGCTGGCCCTGGCCCTGGCTGCCGCCTTGGCGCTGACCGCAGCCGCGCTTAGGCGCGCCGCCCACCGCGACCTCGGGGCCGGTCCGGCCCCGGAACGCCGCGCCTCCGGCGCCGCTCCGGCCTGGCTCAAGTCGCCCCTGTCCTTGACCGCCCGGCTGGCCCGGTCCACCTGGCTGGCCTGGACGGCATCGGCCGTGATCTTGGGAGCGGCCTGCGGACCGCTCGCCGCCGGCGTCTGCCACATGCTTGGCGAGAACCGCCAGTGGGCCGAACTGCTGGGCTTTGACGAGTCGGCCCCGGCCGAGGCGCTCTTCTCGATGATGGTCTTGCGCTGCGCCATGCTCGGCGTCTGCTTCGCGGCCGCGACGGTCAGCAAGGCGCACGGCGCCGAGGCGGCAAGACTGACCGAACTGATCCTGGCCCAACCCGTCCCCCGCTGGCTCCTGTTCGGCGCCCATGCTCTTGTTGCAGCCGCGGGCGGGGGCCTGAATCTTCCGCTTCTTGGCCCTAGACCTGGGGGTCAATGCGGCCGGAGTCGGGGACTGGCTCGAACTCCTGGTCGCCGCCCTAGCCCACGTCCCCGCGGTGGCCCTGTTCACCGCCCTGACCCTGACGGTCTACGGCCTGTTCCCCCGCGCCGGCGCAGTCGGCTGGGCGCTGGTCGCCTACGGCGTCCTGGCGACCATGTTCGGCCAAGCCCTAAACCTCCCGGCCTGGGCAATCGACCCAGGGGCCGTGGTGAATAACCACGACTCGCGGCCCGTGCCCGCGAGCGGCAGCCGAAGGCTGACCAGCGGAAACTCCCCACCCACGGCGTGGCCCCAGGAAGGCAAGCAGAGTTTTGGGCAAATAGCGGCAGCGGAGGCCTGTTTTCGGCTTTGTGCGACAGACTCCCAGTCTTCGGCGCCACCGGCATGTTGCCATCCGTCCCCTGCGCGGCCGCCCCGATCTGGATCCTCTGCCTGGCCGCCGTCGCGGCCGGCTCCATCGCCTTCGCCGCCTTCCTCCGCCGCTCCGTCCCCGCCGCCTGACGGCTTCCCGGCGCGCGCGTCAGCGGCCCAGCGTCCCGTCCCGGCGCGGGCGCGGGCCGAAGACGGCCGTGCCCAGGCGCACTATCGTCGCGCCCTCGGCGATGGCGATCTCCAGGTCGCCGCTCATGCCCATCGACAAGTCGACCGCCCCCGTCGCGCCGGGAGCGCCGCTGGCCACGACGGCATCGCGAATCTCCCGCAAGGCGGCGTACGAGCGGGCGACGGCGGCGGCACGGTCGGAATTCAGCCCAACCGTCATGAAACCCTCCAACCGCAATCCCGGCAACCCGGCCACCCGGCAAGCCAAGTCCGCCGCGGCCGCCGGTTCGACGCCCGACTTCGTGGGTTCGCCGGAAGTGTTGACCTGCACCATTACGCCGATGCCGCCGGGCCGGGCACCAGCGCGGGCCGCCAGACGCTCGGCCAGCCGGAGCGTGTCGACGGTTTCGACACAGCTCGCCCAGCGCAGCGCGGCGTTGATCTTGTTGCTTTGGAGAGGTCCGATGACGTGCGCCCGGTGGGGCAGATCGGCTAACGCCGGGCCTTTCGCGGCGAGTTCTTGGACCCGGTTCTCCCCGATCAGGCACGCCCCGGCCACGATGGCCGCCCGGATGGCGCCGGCCGACTGCTCTTTGGCGGCCAGCAGCAGGCGCACGTCTGAGGCGGGACGGCCGGCGGCCTGGCAGGCCACCGCGATCCGATCCCTGGCGCGGGCCAATCCTTCCCCGATCCGGGCGGCATCCCGTCCGGCCATCGGCCCGACCGCCCGCCCGGCCATTGTTCCGGCGGCCCGGCGAGGGGCCGGTCTGACAAACTCGGCTGGATTGCCGGGGGCTGGGCGCGGCCCCTGGTCGGCACCGGCGGCGACCGCACCGTTCGCGCTGGTCACGGCCGGGTCCTCGGCCCGGCGGGGCGCCGCCCCAGGCGCTTCTGCGCCCCCAACCGGCTGGTTTGACAGGCCCCTAGGCGCCACTGGCGACCGCCGGGCCGGAGTTGACGTCCTTGCATCGGGCGGGAACCACCATGACCGGGCAGCGGGCGTGGTGCAAGACGGCTTGGCTGGTCGACCCGAGAAGCAGGCCGGAGAATCCGCCGCGGCCGCGGCTGCCGACCACGATCAGATCGACCGATGACGAGAACTCCACCAGCAACGCCGATGCGGTGCCTTCCAGCGCGTGGCGCTGGACCCGGAATCCGTCCGGCGCCGTCCGCCCGTCCAACTCAACCTCTATCATCCGCCCGACCTCGGCCTCCAATTCGGCCAGCACCGCAGTGTGGTCCACCTGGCCGGGCGCCCAGGCGAACAGACTCGTGCCGGAAGCTATCGGCATGGACGCGAAAGCGACCAGTTCGGCGTTCCAGGCGATCGCCTCGTCCACCGCCCTGGCCAACGCCAACTTCGACGCGTTCGAGCCGTCGACGCCGACCACGATCTTGCCGACTGTCATAGCCTCTTGACTGGTCTCGGGCTTGTTGGCAAGGTCGCGCCCGCCGGAGGGCACCACCACCGTGGGGCAATGGGCGTGGACCGGCAACGCCGTCGACACCGTGCCCAACAGTCGTTCCGCGAAGCCTCCGCGCCCGCGCGTTCCCATCACCATCAAGTCGGCCGCTTTCGACCGCTCAACCAGCACGCCGGCGGCGTCACCGACCTCAAGGACGCCGTTGACGTCCGACCGGTGCTGCTTGGCCCGCTGGACGGCGGCGTCCAAAACCGCCCCCGCCCCCTCGGACAAGGCGCTGGCGCCCACATCAAGATAGGCCGAATCAACCGAACTCGGCCCGAACCGGGGCACGGTGTAGGCGCACACGATCTCCAGCGCCGCGTCCCGAACCTCGGCTTCGGCGACGGCCCAGTCAAGGGCCTTGATCGACGAATCAGAGCCGTCCACGCCGACGACTATGACTGGTGCTCTCGACATGACACCCCCGCTTCCTCGCATCTGAGCATCCGGGCCCAGATCCTTACTCTTGTTTTACCATCTCAAGAGTCCCTTGGGAAGGTCAAATTGGGCGCCGCCAAATGCACCACGTTCTTCTGGCTCAGCGGCCGCGAACCACCCCTGCAGCGGCTCGCCAGCCGGGGCCTTTGGGGGCCAGGGCTTGACGATCACTGCGCCTTTCGCCGCAGCAGCCAGAGCGTCTGCCCGCAACCCCAAGGGCATTCAGATCAATGGCGGCCCCATCCAGGGCCGCGCCAACGAACCAACACCCGCGCCCAACAAGCCTTTGCCGAGCATCAACCGTGACTCCATCGTCAACAGTTCCACCCCTGCGGCTCGCGCCGAACGGTCTCTCGCGAACGCGGAGTCGGGTCCCGAGAGTTCGTTGCACCGGTTGCCCTGCGTCCCGCTCCGGCCTGGGAACGAGACAACTCGGTGTGCGACTCTTGGAGTCGACCCCACGCCGGTTGTCCCGGTTTGTCTGGGTTGTGTCGTGTTGTGGCGTCGTGTCGGCGGTGTCCTGCTCTCCCACCGGCCTGCGCTGGCAGTACCATCGGCGTTGAGGGGCTTAGCTTCCGGGTT
>JAIROU010000176.1 GCA_031257375.1 Bifidobacteriaceae bacterium | reverse complement strand
GAGCGTCTGGCGGCCCTGGACGCGCTGGAAACCGTCATGAAGCCGGTCAAGGCGGACGAGGCCACCGGCATCAGCCCGGACGGCCTGGCCCGGCTGCGGCGGATCGGGCGGGTGCTGCGCCGACTCCGGCTGGCGGCCTCTTATCTGAGCCTGCCGGAGCTAGTCCTGGAGGCCGAGAGGGCCCTTGGCCTGGACCTCGACCTGCTGTCCGGGCCGTCGGGCCGCGAACAGGTCAACCAACTGGTCAACGAGGCCCACGCCTACGCCAGGGGCCAGGACCAAGTCGGCGTGGCCAGTTTCCTGGCCTGGCTGGAGGCCGAGGGCGAGCAGTTCGACGGCCTCGACCTGGCCGAGGCGCCGACGGCCGGGCGGGCGGTGCAATTGCTGACCGTCCACAGCGCCAAAGGCTTGGAATGGGACGTGGTCTGCGTGCCGGGCCTGGTCGATGCGTCCTTCCCGGCCGTCACGATGGCGGAGACTGACCACGGCCGCGAGCCGTTGGCGGTGGCTTGGTTGAGCGACGCCAACCGCGCCGGCTCGAGCGGCGGGCTGCCGTGGCCGCTGCGGCTCGACAAAGAGGCGTTGGAGAGCTTCGACCACCCCGCCTTCGACCCGTCCGGCCTGTCGGGCGCGGATTGCGATGGCCCGGGCGCTGTCGGCCCAAGCGAGAACTCGCCCGATGCCGCCCGCGAAGGCGCCGACGAAGGGGTCGATTTGGGCGATGTGGTCGCGTTGGGCGAGTCGTTCAATGACTTCAAGCGCCGGGCCGGGGCGTACTTCGAGCGGGAGGAACGCCGGGTCGCTTATGTGGCTGCGACTCGGGCGAAGAGTCATCTGCTGTTGACCGGTTCGTGGTACGCGGCCGGCCGGGCGAGCGGTCGGCCGCCGTCGATCTTCTTGGAAGAGTTGGCCGAGGCGGGTTTGATCAGCCGGGACCACTGGGTGGCGGACCCGGGTCTGAACGAGTCCGAGGCCGGCCCAGCCGGGACTTGGCCGCCCGAGCATCCGGCCGGGCGGCGGGAGCCGGTTCTGGTCGCCGCCGCCCGTGCGGTCGAGCGGCGGGCCGCCAAGTTGGGGCGGTTGAAGCCCGCCCAGGCGGCGGCGCTGCTTGAGCAGATGGATTCCGACTTGGCCCGGCGGGCGGCGCTGCTGATCCGCGAAAGCGCAGAATCGGCGGCTCCGAAGACGGTGCGGCTGCCGGCCCAAACCTCGGCCACGACTCTGGTCGCGCTGACCGGCCAACCCGCAGAGGCGCTGCGGCGGCTGCGGCGGCCGTCCCCGATTGCGCCCAGCCGAGGGTCGGCGGTCGGCGAAGCCTTCCACCGGCGGGCGGCTGTCGAATTGGCCGCCCAGTCCGACGGACCGGCCCGCCAGGCCATGCTTGACAGCGCCGTGCTGGCCGACGTCCGCGCCGATTCCGCGACCGAGGCCCAGTTGAACAGCCTGATGGAGCGATTCCGCCAGTCGCGCTGGATGAGCGGCGGCGACAGCCTGGTGGCCGTCGAGACCGAGTTGGAGGTCGAACTGCTCGGCCGGGCCGTGGTCGCCCGGATCGACGCCGTCTTCCGCGACCGGGCCGGCCGGACGGTGGTGGTCGATTGGAAGACGGGGAGGTCCGACCACGGCCGGGCGCATCCGGCCCACTACGAACAGGTCAGGCTCTATCAGGCGGCCTGCGCCAAACAAGACGGGGTCAGTCCGGCCCAGATTGGAGGTTATGTCCACTACATCATGGAGAATCTATCGGTGCCGGTCGAATGCCCGCCGGATCACCTGGAACGCCTGTCGGACCGCCTGGCCGCAACGTCGGCCGCCGAGACCTGACCGCCGCCCGGCTGGCGGGTTCGGATCGCCGGGACCACGTGGCCCGGTCCGGGCCGCCGAATTCGGGCCGCCGAGTTCGGGCTGCCGGGATCAAGCGGACCGTGTCAAACGGGCGGGGTCAGATGCGTGGTTCGGGCGACCTGCCGCGGTCGCGCCACCGGGACCATACGAATCGGTCCAGGTCGGAGGGCCAAGCGGCCGGGATCGGGATCGGGATCGGGCCGCAGGGGTCAGATGGGCGGTTTGGGTCGGCGCGGGCGTTCCAAGGCCTCGGTTTCGTCCTGCGCGGCGGCGGCCGCGATATTGTCCGGGGCCTCTGACTCGTCCTTCAGGAAGTCGGGTAGGAAGGCTTGGGTCAATTCGCCCGAATCCGGCTTGTCCACGTCAGGCCGATCATCGGCCTCGGCGCCCGGCCGGTCGGCATCCCGGTCGGCCGGTTCCACGCCCAGGCTGGTTCCAGCCTTGCCGTCTGGCCGATCCGTAGCTGGTCCTCCGGGCCCGGCGGCCGGGCCGGAGCCAGTTAGGCCATCCGCCCGACCGGCAGTCGATCCGACAGGGACGCCAGCCGGTCCGGCCAGGTCGCCAGCGGGTCCGGCCAGGTCGCCAGCCGGTCCGGCCAGGTTGCCAGCGGCCTTGCCGTCCGCCTTGCGGCCGGTCTTGGTGTCACCCTTGCCGTCAACTCTGTCGCCAGTCTTGTCGGCAGCGTCGTCGCCAGCCCGCCCGGCCGCGCCCGGCCCTGGGCCGGGCTCCGGCCCGGACACCTCGCCCAACAAGTCCAGGGCGGCGAAGTCGTCCGGCTTCGGGCTCGTCTTCTTGGGCCGGCCCCACAGGCTGACCCCGGTTTTGGCGACCGATTTGCGCTTGGGCGGGCCAGGCGTCCGGTCGGCCGGTTCGGCGTCGGGCCCCGGGCTGGCGGCATCGCCCTTCCGCCCGGCGGCGTCGGGCCCCCGCCAGGCGGCATCGGGCTCCGGCAGCGCGGCGTCCGAACGGCTGGAACCGCCATCGGGACCGGCGGCCTCCGGCTCCGCGACGGCATCGGTGTCATCGCCCACCCGCGGGAGTGAGCCGCTGGTCCTGAGGCGTTCACGGGCCGCGGCTTGGGAGGCCCGCTCGACGGCTTGACGGCGCTCGCGGGCCTCGGCCTCGGCGGCTCGTTTGGCGGCCTCGAGTTTGGCCGCCGCCGCCGCTTCGGCCTGGGCGGCGCGAGCGGCCTCGGCCTGCTCGGCTTCGACCGCGCGGTCAAGGTCGGCCAGCATGTCGCGGGCGTCCGCGACGATGGCCGCGTCGTCCAGGGCGATGCCGTGGCGCAGCCAGCGGATGATGGCGATCTCGCCCAGGAAAGCGGCGCGGTCTTCCAGATGCTGGTCGTCCAACTCGCCGCGGCGCCGCCGATAGGCGCCGATGATCGAGGCGGCCACGTCCGGCGGCAGCGGCGCCAGGATCTGAGCCAGGTCCTCGGCCGGGTCCGAGACCTGGACCGAGGCGAAGTCGGTGATGGCCGAAATGCGGTCGCCGTTCTCGAGCAGGTGTTCGGCGGCCATGTCGCCGTGGATCGGCACCGGGGTGAAAACCCACCACGCATCCCGGCCTAGCTGCTCGCGCCAGCGCTCCTGAAGGCGAGCCGAGACGTGACCGCTGCGGGCGGCATCGTCCACCTCGTCGGCCAGGCGCGCCCGATACTCCGAAGGCGTGTAGGCGGCCAGGCCGGCGTCGGTCACGATCGCGGGCGG
>JAIROU010000072.1 GCA_031257375.1 Bifidobacteriaceae bacterium | reverse complement strand
CGCACCGAGCCGGGTTCGCCTCCCCGGGAACAGCGGGCCGCCGCCGCCGGGCCCACCGACCGAGCCGCAGGTTCGGCCGCGCTCTGTGTCTCAATCGGCCGCGTCAAACGCGACGATATGCGCGGCATCGACTCTGCCAAACGTCTTCCGGGGAGTCTCGCCAAGAAGCGCCCCCTTTGGTCAGGGGGGGGTGCTCGCTGGCGGCCGGCCGAGGCTGGCAAGACGCTGCATGACTACAGCATCCGGAAGAAAGCCACGTTCCACGCCGGGCCGCTCCCACCTGTTGGCGCCGAGATCGAGGGCGACAGCGACTCCGGCTACGACGGCGACGGTGGGGCTCCCATCCAGGGGCAATTGCGTCCGAGCCGGCCGATTCGGCGGAGCCGGCCGCGGTCAGCGGCCAAGCGAACGCGGCGCCGCCGGCGGGAGCGGGCGGAGGCGTTCGGCGGGGACGCCGCCGCCGCGCCCACGGGTGGCCGGGTCCCGGCGGGTGCGCGGAATAAGCCCCGGCCCTTGCGCGTTCAGACAACTATTGACTGGATCAGCGCCCGCACCGCTGGGCCACAACAGGAGGAGCAGAGAATCGTGCAGGTTTTTTTGAAGACCTTGTCCGGCAAGCATATTATGTTGGAGGTCGAGCCCACCGACAGGATCGAGGATTTCCGGGCACAGGTGGCTGAGCACGAGGAGATTTCCGTGCAACAGGTCGTGCTGATCTTCGCCGGCAAGAGACTTGAAGACGGCAACACGGTGCAGGATTACAGCATCCAGAAGGATTCGACGCTCCACTTGGTGGTACTCCCGCCCGTCGACGACGGTGACGGCGAAGCCGAGGGCGACGACGATACCGGAAGCGGCGAAGAAGAAGGCGAAACCGGAAGCGGCGACGGCGACCCAGAGGACGAGGGCGGGGAGACTGGCGAAGACGACCCGGAAGACAGCCAGGGCGGCGACGGCGACACGGACGATGACGCAAGCAACAGCACCAATCCGGGCGACGGCTTAGGTGACGGCGCGGCGGGCGGAAACGAAGATCAGGCCGATGACGACGCCGCACCGGGGGCCGACGACTCCGACGGCGCGGGTGACTGCGGCCAGGCGGACAGCGGGGCAGGCGGCAGCGGCATCGGCACGGACACGGGCATGATCGCTCCGGGCGACCAAACGGGTCGGCCCGGCGTACCAGGCGAGCTTGACCCTCCGCCAACCGGCGACCAGGGCGCTGGCCTCGAGAACCAACCCGAACCGCCGGCGGCGGCCGCCGACACGGGTCTGCCCGCCACCGCAGCGCCAGGTCCGGCGCCGGGTGACGGTCCGGGGCAGGGCGGGGCGACACCGGAGGAAGGCACGACGTCTGCCGGTTCCCGTGACACCGCTGCGGCCGTGGGCGACGACGCCGGTCAGCCAGCGAAGGCTCCGGTGCCGGCGGATTCGGGGAATCTCGCGACGACGGTCACTCCGGTGGCCTCGCCCGCGACCGAAGGCGCGGGCCGGGCAGTGCCGGACACGGCGGGCGGCCCGGCGCGGTTCGCTGCGCCAGCCGATCAGAGCGTCTCTGGTCCGCTGTTGGCCGCGCCGCCGGATGCTGCCGGCGGATCCCAAACCGGCCATATCGTTCAGGCCGAGCCACCGCTGACCGGCCATGCAGCTGTGGATGTGGGCGCGGCGAGCACCCTTGGCGTTTCGATCAGCCTGATCCTGGCAGCGGCTGCGGTTTGGCTCCGCCATCGCCGCGCCAGCGGGGTGTGAAGGCGGGCCAGGTCAGCGCCGCTAGCTTTTGCCACTGGGCCATAGCTGGCCCCAGCACGCCGGGAGCCGAACCAGACCGGGTGCTTCGGCGGCCTGCCGGCCAACACGGCATCGGCCAAAGACCCGGCCCCGGCGGCGCGCAACAGATATGCGGCGCGCTGGCACACGGCATCGGGCCGGTCTTTGAGGCACGCGAAAAGCTCGGGTTCGCGGAGTCTCGACCTGACCTCCGGCAGCCATTGGGCTAGGCCCGCGAGGTCGTGGTAGCCGGAGGGGCGGACGGCGATCCCCGCGATCAGGCCCTCGGCGTTCCACAGCGGCAGGCCGCCCCGGGAAGCGCGTCCGGCAGGCCGATGCCGACCGTCCGCCACTCCGACATCGCTCTCGGTGGGCGGTCCCCGGGCGGCAGGGCTACCACCTCGCGTTCGGGCAGGTGCTGCGCCAACCCGAGAACGGTGGCGGCCGATTCCATCGCCAGACAACCCCGCCAAGCGGGTTCGATGGCCAACTGGGCGCGCAATTCGATGAACGGGTCCCCTGATCCGAACGGGCCGGCCCGCGAGCCCAGTCAGCGCCGCCGCGCGCCAGCGGCTCCGGCCGCCACCCTCGGCCGGTACGGGGCCGAGACCAGCCAGCCGTTCAAGCGTTTCACCGCGTCTCGCACGATGCCGTAAAGTGCCTTTGACCAGCACCTTCAGTGAGGCGATGGCTGCGTTGGGTTCCGCTGGATTCGGCCCAATTCGGTTGGAATTGGACAGTGAGCATCCGGACACACGCGCCGCGATCCACCCTTGTGCGGATACGCAGGAAAGCCTCCCGCGCCCCCACGTCGCGCAGCGTGTCCGCGTTTGGGATGCCGACGGCGGCGAGATGCCCGGCTAAGACTGTTCCGATCTCCGGCAGGGCCGTCAGGTCACTCATCTGAACCACCATCCAACGGATCCGGGCCCGGTATGCGGAAGTGCTTGGATGCGAAGTTCGAGTAGTAGCGCCCGTCCTGGGCGGTGAAGCGCAGGACGCAGCAGTCCGGGTCGGTGACGCCCAGCGGGTAATACTCTGTGTCGCCGGGCTGCCAGATCATCTCCTTGGTCTCCGCGTCCTCGCAAACCTCCATACGGCCTGGGAACATCACGCCGCGGAAGAAGCGGCGGTCCATGAAGTAGACCGCTGCCAGCAGTTCTCCCGGTACTGGGCGACTCACATTGACGAGGTGTTGGTGGTGAACCAGAACTTGCGCAGTCCTACCCGCTCGCGTGGAGCCAGCATGGCTTTCAGATTGGGGAAGCCCTCGCCGTCCACCGACGCGATGAACGCAATGCTCGGTTTGTCGATCAGGTTCCCGATTGTCTGCGCGGGGTCCATGCTGCCATGCCGCACAACCTTATCGGACTGCGTTTCGGCTCCTTCGGCTCCCAAGGCGAGTTGAGTCAAGCGCCCGCTGCTACAACCTGGCCAGGAGTAGCGCGGTCACGAGCCTGGCGGCATGGTCCGGGTCATAGGCCGCGGGCGGGTTCGCGGCCAACTCGTCCAGATCGCGGCGGAAGCCCGGGGCCGTCAACTTGGCGGTCAGGTTCGCTATCGCCGCTTTAGAGGTGTGGCCAGCGGGCCGGTGACGTGGAACGGCCGGTGGGCCAGCGGCAGCGCCGGCGACCGCTCGTGGGTGTTAACCACGTAATCCGGGAAAGTTAGGTTGCGGGGGCTCTTTTTCGTTTCGGCTCGTGGCCGTTCGCGGTTGTCAACCACCAGCCAGTGGCCCGTTTCCGGTGTGCCTTGACATGGCT
>JAIROU010000039.1 GCA_031257375.1 Bifidobacteriaceae bacterium | reverse complement strand
CCCCCCCCCCCCCCCCCCCGTTAGCTTTAGTCGTGGCTAGGCTCAAACAGAGTTTGGCGCGTCCCAAGGGGCTCCGGCGACTAGAGTGCCTCCCCAGGGGCGCAAGTCCTAACGAAGGGACCGCCAATGGCACGGATCAAGAAACTGTCAAGCATGTTGGTCGCCGCGCTCGCCCTCGGAGCAGTCTTCGCGGCCACTGGCACCGCAACCCCTGACGTCCCGGCAAGAGCGGCTTCAGTACCGCAGGCAGTGGCGGCATCCAGTCCGAAGAAGTGCGCCTCGAGCAGAAAGACCACTACGAGGTTGGTTTACGGTCCCAGGCACTACTTGACAAGGTCCGGCTTTGCAGCCGGCCAGCCTGCGGGCGGCTATCGCTTCGAATACGGCGGCTCCGTGCAGTTCCAACAGTCGTCGGGCGGCAACGCTTCGTTTAACTTCTCGCTCGGGGCTCCGTGGGGCCAGGTTGGCTTCTCGCTCCCGTTGGGTAAGGTTAGCACCGGCTACACTGGCTATTCCGTCAACATCCCGAAAAGCAGCTCTGCTTTCTACAAGGTCTATGCCTCGAAGACCTACCACGTCCGCGGGTACGAGTTCTTCGTCTGCTCTCCGGACCTGTGGAACAATGGGTACGAATGGGTGACCCGAGGAACGGAAGGGCCAGTCCTCTATAGCATCAGCGCAACCGCGAAGAAGGTGTAGCACACACATGACACGTGGCTCGGGCGCCCGGGCGCCCGGTGCCGCCTGCAACTGGTTGGCGGCGACGCTTGGGTGCGCCGGGCTCGCCTTGGCTGGGTGCGCTGGCGGCAGCGTCTCACCGTCGGCCTCCGGCCGCAGTTCCTCCGCGCAGGAGGCGTCAGCCCCCGGCCAAGCCGGGGCCGACGCCATGGTCGGTTGCCTGGCGCAGGGCGGTGTCCCGGCGATGGTGGTGCCGACCGGCGAAGACTCCGCGACCATAATCATCACCGAATCGGAACGCCCGTGGGTGATGTCGCTGAATGGCTTTACCAGCATGTCGCCAGCAGAGGCGACCCAGGCCGAGCTGGAAGCGGCCAACGCAGTCGCTGCGGCGGCGTGGGCCCAGATCGGCGACAACCAGCTCGGCGTGGCCCCAAGCTACTTGGTCTGGGACGGCGCCGACCGCACCGAGCTCCTGTTGGACTGCCTGGCAGAGACCGGGTTCACTCCCTCCTTCCCGGAGCCAGACCGTGAGCAAGAGTCCCGCGAGAAGATCCAGCGCGCCGCCGCTGGGGCTGACTGGGCGCGGTGCGCGCGCGAGCACGGTTTCCCCCAGATCAATGACCCGGCCGCCCCCGTGGTTGACGGCTACCAAACCATGCCGGACGTCCTGATCCCAGACACCATCAGCGAGGAGCAGCTAAGGGAGCTCCTCACCGTCTGCCCCGAGGTCAGCGCGGAGCAGCGGCGCCTGCAGGCGGAAGCAGACGTGGGGGAGTTGACCGATCAGGAATACGCCGAGTTGTTCCTCCGCGTGCCCTCGCTCATGATCACGTCCCAGTGCCTGGATGTCGGCTCGCAGTGCTCCAACCAGCAACTCGACCGCCTTGACGCGCTCCAAGTCATCCTGGCGGAACACGAGGACGCGGCTGGCTGACCACGCCCAGCCAGCGAACCGCCGGGAACCCTGCCACTTGCCTGGCACCCTCGCGCCCGAACCGCCAGGTCAGCCCCCGGCGATGTTGGTCTCCACGACCACTAGCGCGATGGCCGCGAGCACACCCGCTCTGGTAGCCTGCACGTCAGAGCCTCTCCACCAACGCCACGCGGCCACAGCGAAACCGCCTAATGGAACGAGCAGGCCGATCTGCGCTAAACCGAATTCGATTTGGCAGCGACCACGGTCGGATTACACCTCCCTGAGATACGGGGAGCAGCTCGCCAACGCGGGCATCACCCCGTCGTTCGGGTCGGTCGGCGACGCCCTGGACAACGCCGTCGCCGAGGCCGTCAACAGCCTGTACAAAGCCAAGTGCGCCAGGCCCGACGGGCCGTTCGACACGCTCGCCCAAGTCCAGGCCGCCACCGCGGACTGGGTCCGGTGGTACAACCAGGAAAGGCTCCACTCATCGCTCGGCTACTGCCCGTCGGGCGAGATTGAGGCCACGTTTTACAATGCCATTGAGCCGTCTCCCAAGTGGGCGACCGTCACACAAAACAGACGGCACCAAACCGGTACGGTTTCAGCCCACAACCGGGTCCGGGCCAACGCCGCCCCGAGGACCAGGACTGCTGCGGCGGCGCCCGTTATCAAGCGGGTCTCCGCGCCCGTGCGCGGCAACTCGGGCTCGTCCGGCGGCGGGGATTGCCAGACGGTTTTCTCGTTGACGGCCCGGAACCAGCCCTCCGCCAACACCACGCCCTGGTCGCCGGAGCCGGGCGCCCAGGCGACCCTTTTTCTCCACGTGCTGCCCGGCTCGGCCACTGTGAACCGCGGGGACTTCAACGAGGCCGTCCGCCCAGCGGGGACAGCCTCGGCGAGCGTCACCGCGCCGATCAATCGGCGCAGTCCGCCCGGTCCGGGTCCGGCGCCTCACAGCGCAGATCGGCGCTGTCGGCGGCGCCCGCCAGAGCCGAGCGGAGCGACTGCGGGCAGCTACCGCGGCCCCGCCGCGGCGTCGTCACTGCCAGAGAGGGCCCGCCCAAACAGTTGTCTCAAAGCCGAGGTTGGCGCAACGCCCTCACCGCGCGCGCAGCCGCGCCGAAGCAGGGTCGCGCCTCTGATCGAGAACTGCGACGATCACGACTTCGCGCGCGCCTTCGTCAAGTGTGTAGAACACGGCGTACGGGAACACCCACCTGGCGCGGCGGCGAGAGTTTGGCCGGCTCGGGAGGCAACAGGTCTTCGTGGTCGCAGCGTCCGTCGGCGGCGCAGCGGCGACCTGTCAGACGCTGACGCTGAGTTCGTATAGTTCGTGCGGAGCGATGTCCTGCCCGTCCGCCCAGGCGACGGTTCGTCCGCCGTCGACCACGTGGGCCGTGCTGAAATAGGCCGGGTCGGCCAGCCTGCCGTACCAACTTCCTCTGATGTAGGGCTTGACATCCAACTGTCTCGACTCGCCGTTGTCGAACTCCAACAGCAGGCGGTGGCCCTCGGCCGGCCTGACACTGGCAACTGCGGGCTGCGCCATTCGCGTCACCTCAGCGGGTCGATCCGGAAACACTGCTCGCCGCGCTGCAGCAATTCCCAATTGGCCGCCAGGTCGTCCTGATGGATCAGCATCCATGCTTCGAGCAACTTCGTCTTGTTCGCGGGCAACGACCCCGCCAGCACCTCGCCGTCCAGCGCCACGACCACTTCGCGTCCGGAAAACGCCGCGTGCAGGTGCGGTTTGCCGTGCTTTGCGCCGACTTCGCTGTCCATGCGCACGATGATCCCGAAGAAGACGGACAGTGTTGGCAATGAGCACCCCTCCATGACGGTACGAGGAACATCCTAGCTCCAGGTCAATGGCCAGCAGATCTCCCCCTTTCGGCGGGTGGAATGACGTGTCGGCG
>JAIROU010000027.1 GCA_031257375.1 Bifidobacteriaceae bacterium | reverse complement strand
GCTGGTTGTCTTGTTCTCCATGGCTCCTTGCTCTCCTTCTCGCGTGGTCAATTAGGCCACACCAGATGGGGGGAATAAAAACCCGGAACTGGTCAGCGATCCCAGACGCGGAACGCCACAGGCGTCCAGATGATCGCCAAGACGCCCGAGTCCGGCGCCCCCGCCCCCCAGGCCGCCGGGGAAACACCAGCCCCCGAACCGGCCGGCGCCGACCCCTCGCCCAGCGCCCCGCCGACCAGCGCCCCACCGACCAGCGCCCCACCGGCCGCGCCTTCCCCCGCGCCGACCTGCAAGCAGGTCGCCGCCGCGGCACTCGGAGAGTGGGTCTCGACCTCTAGCGCGTCCATACGAATCAACAAGGTCGAAGTGGTCCCCAGCGGGGTCATAGAGGGCGAGTACGCAACGATCGAGGCCGCCGAGGGCCATTCGCTGCATCTCATCGAGCTGGAGTGGACGAACCTGTCGGCCGAGGCGGCCACATCGATCTGCCTGGGGCCGAGCGGCGTCTCGCTGAGCGTGTTCGACGAAGACAACCAGGAGATGCTGGAGGCTGACAGGGTCCATAGGATCCCTGGCAACGACTGCGGCCGCGGGCTGCTGACGGGCGAGACGGGTCCGTGGATCACCGCGTTCGAGGGCGCCGCAGACGCAACGCCCGCTTTCGCAGTCATCGACGCATGGCGGGATGACGAGACCGCGGCGGTAGCGCTGCTTCCAGACGTAGAACTCTGTGAGAGTTAGCTCCCAGCGTTCGGCGTGTTTCCGCCCCGGTCGGGGGTTCCGGGATTGCCAGGAGGGTCCCCGATCAGCTAGGTTGGCGGCATCCTCTGTCCCTTTCGCAAGCGAGGCCCCTGACATGACCAGATCCCCGTGGGAGCCGCCCCCGATCACCCCGCCCGGCCAGGCCGCCCAGCCGGCCCCACCAGTTTTCGCCCCGCCCGCGATCCCGGCCCAACCGCCGAGCCCCGGCCCGGCCCCGCCCCTGGTCGGCAACGCCCGGAACCCCAACTTGCTGATCGCGGCGTTCTCGGTCGGCGCGTTCGTCGTCGGCATCATCACGGGCGTGGCCGCGAGCCCCGCGCCCCGCGTGGACACGGCCGCCGCCGAGGCCGCCGAGGCCGGCCTGGCCGCCAGGCAGGCCGACCTGGACGCGAAAGAGGCTTCGCTCGACTCCCGCGCGGGGGAGTTGGACGCCCGGTCGGCCGGCCTGTTGGAGCGGGAGGAGGCGGTCGCGGCCGCCGAGGCCGAAGCGGCGCGGGCCGCGGCAGAGGCCGAGGCGGCGGCGAAGGCCGCTGAGGAGGCCGCCGCCGCCGAAGCAGCGGCAGCCGCCGAGGCCGAGGCCAAGGCCAAGGCCGACGCGCAAGCCCCAGCCGCGCAGACGCAGGCCACCCAAGCCCCGGCCGCTCCCGCCACCCAAGCCCCGGCCGCCACCTATTACAGGAATTGCGACGCCGCCCGCGCCGCCGGGGCCGCGCCCGTCCGCCGCGGCGACCCCGGCTACGGCGCCCACCTCGACCGGGACGACGACGGCGTCGGCTGCGAGTGACCCCGCTGAACGTGTTGGTCCGCGCGGGGAAGGCCCCCGTCCACGACGGACGGGTTGACGGGCGCCGGTTCTGGTGGGAGTCCACCATCCGAGCGTGGCCGGATGGGGCCGGGGCGTCCCTCCCGGCCCCATCCGTGGCACGATCAGGGCACGATCCGCGCCGTTTTTGAGCGTTCGCCCAGGTCAGGTGCTGGTCTGTGGAGTCCCCTATGCTCCACCAGTTCTTGGAGCGCGCTAGTGCGTACCCTGGAGCATCGGTGCTGGTCACAGCCGTTGGTCTGGGTGGAGGCAAGCGCCCTTCCGCTACAGATTAGGACCACCAGGGGACACTATTGCGCACCAGATTCACTATTGCGATCCAACCGGGCTGGCGGTGCGGGCGGCAGTGCGGCTACTGGCCTTCGACGAGCCGGGCGACGGTCGTGTGGGCGATGCCATACCGCTCGCCCAGTGCCCGCAGCGTCCATCCCGCCTCCCGCAGGGTCTTGGCTTCTTGCAGTCGCGTCGTGCTCAGGGGAGCGCGCCTGGTCGGGATACCGGCTTTCGAAAGGTGTCGGCGCACCGTCTGAACATGAACGCCTTGGGCGGCGGCGATCTGAGCCTGGGTCAGCCCGTTGCGGCGGTCCCTGGCGATGGCGAGGGTCAGCTCCGCGTCGTCGCGGCGTCTCTTGGGCTTGGCGCCGTCGGTGCCCTGGCTGTTCCCAGGCCTTCGTTCGCCGGGGCCCAGCCTGAGTTCGACCTTTCCTTCGGGGGTGACCACCATGGTCCCGTCCCGCAACAGCGAATCGATCAGCCTGTTCGCCGGCGTGTCCGGTCGCAGCAACTCCTCGCGCAGCGCGAGCGTCTTCCGCATGAACTCTTGACTGATCGATGCCGGTTCCGGCCTGGCGCCACCGCCTGGCGCGGCGCGGCCGTTGCCCTCGGAGCGTTGGTCTTCCGTCTTGCCCATGGGCGCAGGATCCCTCGGGCATGGGGCGGAGTCCCGATTGGTCACGTCAGCGCCGTACTGCCCCGTCCGCGACTCGGTGGTGCTCTGATTCCCACCGTGACCGGTACTGGTTGAGGCTCAACTCGTTGGCCCCGCCCGCATAGTCCGGATCGTCGTTCTGGATGTCGTCGTCCTCCCACCCGCACAGCGCGCAGATCTCGAACATGCTGTCATGAGGGAGGGTCTCGAAGCCGCAGCACGCGCAGGCCTTGTTGTCATCTTGGTTCATGCTTGTCCCTTTGTCGCTGCCAATAGGTCGGGCTGGTTGGTTTCATGAATGTCATCAGAGCGCCGTCTTCTCTGTGCATCAAGAAAGTGTTCGTCGACGGTTCGTACATGTACACAACCCGCCTACTCGAGACGAACGACTCGATACCCGCCTCGCCCCGACGCGCCGCGAAGGTCAAAGCGAACTGCTCATATTCGGACACGGAGACCGCACCGAAATCGCCTCCGTGAGCCTGGAAATGCCGTTCCCTCGTTATATCTGGAAACTGCTTTGTCAAGTCCGGTTGCTCACCCGGAGCGCCGCGACCGCCCATTCAATCGACGCCCTGGTCAGAGCCGTGCAAGTATGGCACAGTCATCACGGTGGCCAGGTCCAGCATCCTCGGATACGCTTCGCCGTAGTTGATGACCATCCGGGGCTCAATCCGCTCGCACAATTGCCTGAACCCGCCCAAGAACTCGTCGACGTACCGCGACGTCCCAATCGTGGACACAGCCACAACAGTTCCTCGCTCGACGCCGTCGAAGCAGAACTCAAACGTGTTCTCCCCTCCCCAGGAGACCGTCGGCACGACGATCATCCCGGCCGCCTGCCAGACCGCGGCGCACCACCGGTTCCGGAATGTGTTGTACATCTGAAGCGGTTCCGGCATGTCGGAGTAGACGCTGAAGTCGGGCGACAGCGACTGGGCGTATTGGCGAAGCTTCCGGGTTTGCTTGTCAGGCCCCTTCCACACCTCGTCAAACTTGTAATCGTCGAGAAAGAAGTGAACTGTCTTAGCCTTCCTGGTCCGTGACAATTCGATTCGCCGGGTCTTGTCGAACCCGAGCAATGCCAGGCCATCTGTCCGCACCGTCTGAGCGTAGACGAACGGCATCTGAAACCGTCCTGTCATGAACTGACGGTTCCTCAGGAACAACGGGTCAGTCCTGAACGCCTCGCTTTTCACCCGCACAGTTTACCGGCCCCCCGGCATCAGCCTTGGCCAAGCCCAACAGTTCGGCCTACCGCATACGACCGGGCGCCCCACGCGGTGATCCGGCTGACACCGGGACGACCGGCCCGTGACGCGCCTGCCGGAGAATCTCGGCGTCGCGCGCGATCGCCGACCGCAGGCTCGGTAGCCTGGGTGGAGTCACTGGCCGGTCAAGAACCGCCAAACAGTCGTCGGATCGACGCCGAAGCGCTCACCGAGACGTGCGTAGGACCAACCTTCGCCGCGCAGCGCAACCATCTCGGCTCTGTCACGCTCGTCGATCCCTCGCAGGCGCATGGCCGCGCCACTTCGCTTAAGATGCTCGCTGACCGTTTGCCGCGCGATGCCGAACTCGGCGGCGAGTTGGTACACGGTCTTGCCCTCCTCATAGCCTTCTTTGAGTTGGGAAACCCGCTCGGCATTGAGGCGGCGCGGCAGTTGCTTGACCCCTCCGGGAGCAGTGAAAACACTGAGACCGCGCCGTGCGATGGGTTGAGCGGGCGTACCGATATGCAGGTTGACCAGGCACTTCGGCAACCGCGCCGCAGTTCGGATAGTGTCTCGTAAGGTCCACAGTGAAAGCCCAGGGCAGAGCCACTTTTTGAAGTTTTCGCGGTCTGGCTGTCGCCACGTCGTGGGGCACACGTGGGGCACGCCGCTTAAAGGGGCAAGCTCGCCGCCCGGGACCGCTGACCGTCAAAGGCGGGGCGCTGCGCCCTCAGGTCCGCTTCGAGTTCGGCGGTCGGAAATGTCAAAGCTTGTAATCTTCCTCGGCCCGGCGGGAGGCGTAAGCCTCCAGAAGGGGGTAATCCGCCAGCGCGGGGTCGATTGGCGGCAGGCCCGGGAGCTCGCCCGCCCCCCACAACCGCAAGAATCCGGCCAGCCGCCGATCAACCCCAGTCGGACCGTCGTCGGTGAGATGCGGCTGGGCGCCCAGCCGGGCCTCCAACCAGCCCAGACGCGCGAACAAGACCCGGCGCACGGCCTGCTGGGTGAGGGCGTCCGCGCCAGCCGCCAGTCGCCCTATCCCGTCCACCAGATCCGACTCCACGATCTGCGCCAGGCGGGTCGCCTCGGTCGCGGGGGTGAGGGTGGCGGCCGTCGGGGAGGCGCGCTCGAACTGGTCCCATAGCTCCCGGGTCGGTCCCGAGCAGGGTGGCAGGTCGCCGCTCCAAGGCGTGTCCGGGACCGAGGGGTCCGGCGGGGCCAGTTTGGCGCGCAGGCCTCGGGGGCGTTCGAG
>JAIROU010000438.1 GCA_031257375.1 Bifidobacteriaceae bacterium | reverse complement strand
CGGCGTCCCGGACGAGGCCGCCGCCAAGGAGGCCTGCGCGATGGCCATCTCAGAGGGATATGCGATCACTTGGGGCGGGCAACCCGCCGCGGTGGACGGCCAAGGCTACTTGGTCCTGCGGGGCACGGCCGCCGATCCGCGCGGGACCGGCGGCTCGAGCGCTTTCACCTGCTGGACGGCGGGCGAGGCCGATTGGGTCTCTTACGTCGAGGTCTCTAGCGAGTGACGATCGGCCGGCCGGCTCCCGCCGGTCACCGGCCAAGCGGCCGGGTTGGGCCTGTAGTCCTAGGAAGATGGGCGGCCCGGCCTGCGCGCAACGGCTCCGAACCTGGACAAATGGCCCAGACGCCGCCCGGCTAAACGGCCGTTCGCGCGGCCTGTGATAAGTTTGGTGGCGGCCCAATGACCAACACCCCGCTTGGACGGGTTCCAAGCGGGCCACAGCCGCCCGGCGGACGTGCGGCTGTGGAAGACGCCTTCTAGGAGTCGCGGATTTGTCCTCCATCTCGAACGTGCTGACGGCCGCGCTGGCGAGCAGCGACGGCGAGGGCGGCGGAATGCACATGCCCAGCCTGGACGAGCTCTACCCAGAGCCGTTCTGGCGGATCGGCGACTGGTTCGAGTTCAACCGGGTCGACCTGATCCGGGTGATCGCCACGGTCGGGCTGGTGGTGCTGATCTATCTGGGCGCCCGGCGGACCCGCCTGGTGCCGGCCCGCGGCCAGTCGACCTTCGAACTGGCGGTCGGCTTTGTGCACAAGCAGATTTGCGAGGCGGCGATGTCGCCGCAGTTGGCCCGCCGCTACCTGCCGTTCATCGCCACCATCTTCTTCGGCGTGCTGGCGCTGAACATCACCGGCGTCCTGCCGTTCCTCAACCTCTCGTCCAACGGCCTGGTGGCGGTGCCGATGATCCTGGCCGTCTGCGCCTGGATAGCCTTCGTCGCCCAGGGCGTCAAGACCCACGGGCTGGGGCACTACCTGGCCGACAACCTGTTCCCGAAGGGCGCGCCGAAGTGGATGTACATCCTGCTGACGCCGATCGAGTTCTTGTCCACCTTCATACTCAGGCCGGTCACCCTGACCGTCCGTCTGATGGCCAACATGATCGCCGGGCACTTCCTGCTGACCGCCTTCTTCGTCATGACCAGCTACCTGGTGATCGAGGGATCCGGGCTGCTGAAAGGCCTCGGCCTGGTGACGGCGGCGGCATCGTTCATATTCGTCGTCTTCGAGATCTTCATCGCCGGCCTCCAAGCTTTCATCTTCGCCATGCTGACCTCCGTCTACATAGGACTGGCCAGCGAGAAACACTGATCTGAACCGGGCGGCCCAAGGCGCTTGGGCGGCCACCACCAACCGAAAGGAACAACTGTGGATCTACTTGCCGACATCAACGGCAACCTCAACGCCATCGGCTACGGCCTGGCGGCGATCGGCCCCGGCATCGGCGTCGGCTTCCTGGTCGGCAAGACCCAGGAGGCGATCGCCCGCCAGCCCGAGTTGCGCGGCTCGCTGATGGGCACCATGTTCATCGGCGCGGGCCTGGCCGAGGCGCTGGCCCTGCTCGGCCTGGTGGCCGGCTTCCTGTTCACCTGATCATGTGGCTCGCTGAGGCCCCGAAGGGGATTTGGCTGTTCATCTCGCCCTGGGACGAGCTCATCCTGTCGGCGCTCTGCCTGGGCGTGATCGCCATCGCGGTCGGCAAGTACGGCGTGCCGCGCTACCTGAAGGTCCTGGACGAGCGCGCGGCCGTGATCGAGGGCGGCATCAAACGGGCCGAGGAGGCCGAGGCCGAGATCGCCCGCATCAGGTCCGGGCTCGAGGCCGAGAAGGAGAGCGCCCGCCTCGAGGCCGCCAGTATTCGCGATGACGCCAAAGCCGACGCCGGCGCCATTGTCGCGGAGGCCAAGACCAAGGCCGCCGACGAGGCCCGCCGCATTTCCGATGCCGCCCAACGCCAGATCGACTCCGAGCGCAAGGCCGCCGAGGTCGCCCTGCGTCAAGACGTCGGCGCCCTGGCCGGGGAGTTGGCCGAACGGATCGTCGGAGAGGCGCTCAAGGACTCGGCCCTGGCCGGGCGCGTCATCGACCGCTTCTTGGCCGATCTGGAGGCTCAGGCCGGCGCCGGGAAGGCCGCCTGATGCCGACGCCCGGGGCTTCCGGGGGCGCGACGCCGGGCGCGACGCCGGGCGCGACTCTGGCCGGGCGGGCCATGCTCGGCGGCAGCGCCGCCTCATTGGCCCAGGCCAAGGCCGAGTTGGGCCGCCGCCTGGCCGGGCAGGCGGCGACGGCCGCGCCCGCCCAAATCGCGGCCGAGTTGTTCGCCCTGACCGACGCCCTAGATGCGGACCCGGCCCTGGCCCGGGCGCTGACCAACCCGAACCGCCCGGCCGGGGCCAAACACCGGCTGGTCCAAACCGCCATGGCCGGACACTTCGAACCGGCCGTCGAACTGGCGGCCTGGACGGCCGCGCGGCGCTGGTCCAAGGACGGCGACCTGGCCGACGCCCTGGAGTTGATGGCCTTCGACGCCCAGTTGGCGGCCGCCGAGGCCGCCCGCGTGCTGGCCCAAGTCGAGGCCGAGTTGTTCGACGTCGACGCCGTCCTGCTGGACAACCGCGAGCTTCGCACCGCCCTGGGCGACCTGACGGCCGCCCCCGCCCTCAGGCTGAGACTGGTCGGCGAGGTCTTCGGTTCGGCCGTCCGGGCCGAGACCCTGGCCCTGCTCGAACGGGTGGTCGCCCATCCGCGCGGGCGCGGCGTCCGGCACTCGCTGCAGTATGTCGGGGACCTGGTGGCCGCCCGGCGGCGCCGGCTGGTCGTGAACGTCACCAGCGCCGTGGCGCTGACCGACGGCCAAGCCGGCGCCCTGGCCGAGCACTTGGCCAAGCGATACGGCCGGGCCGTCCAATTGAACGTGACGATCGACCGCTCGGTCATCGGCGGGGTCCGCGTCCGGGTCGGCGACCAGGTCGTGGACGGCTCGCTGGCGACAAGATTCACCGAACTCAGGCGCGATTTGGCCGCCTGAGACCAATCCACACACGGGCATATAAGGAAAGAGAGCCATGACTGAGCTGAGCATTCGCCCCGAGGCGATCCGCCGGGCGTTGGACCAGTTTGTCGAGTCCTACCAGGTGGCGCCCTCGGCGGCCGAGGAGATCGGCCGGGTGACCATGGCCGGCGACGGGATCGCCCGGGTCGAGGGGCTGCCCGGGGTGATGGGCAACGAGTTGCTGCGCTTCGCGGACGGGACTTTGGGGATAGCCCAGAACCTCGACGTGCGCGAGATCGGCGTGATCGTGCTGGGCGAGTTCGCCGGCATCGAGGAGGGCCAAGAGGTCCGGCGCACCGGCGAGGTGTTGTCGGTGCCGGTCGGGGACGCCTACCTGGGGCGGGTGGTCGACCCCCTGGGCGTGCCGATGGACGGGCTGGGGGAGATCGAGACCGACCAGCGCCGGGCGCTGGAGTTGCAAGCGCCCTCCGTGATGCAGCGCCGGTCGGTCCACGAGCCGCTTCAGACCGGTCTCAAAGCGGTCGACTCGCTGATCCCGATCGGGCGCGGCCAGCGCCAATTGATCATCGGCGACCGCGGCACCGGCAAGACCGCCATCGCCACCGACACGATCATCAACCAGAAGGCCAACTGGGACTCCGGCGACCCGAAGAAGCAGGTCCGCTGCATCTATGTGGCGGTGGGCCAGAAAGGCTCGACCATCGCCTCGGTCAGGGCCGCGCTCGAGGACGCCGGGGCGCTGGAGTACACCACGATCGTGGCCGCCCCGGCCTCGGACCCGGCCGGGTTCAAATACCTCGCCCCCTACACCGGCAGCGCCATCGGCCAGCACTGGATGTACCAGGGCAAACATGTGCTGATCGTGTTTGACGACCTGTCCAAGCAGGCCGAGGCCTACCGCGCCGTGTCGCTGCTGCTGCGCCGCCCGCCCGGCCGCGAGGCCTACCCGGGCGACGTCTTCTACCTGCACTCGCGCCTGCTCGAGCGCTGCGCCAAACTGTCCCACGACATGGGCGGAGGGTCGATGACAGGCCTGCCGATCATCGAGACCAAGGCCAACGATGTCTCGGCTTACATCCCGACCAACGTCATCTCGATCACGGACGGCCAGATCTTCCTCCAGTCCGACCTGTTCAACGCCGACCAGCGCCCGGCCGTCGACGTCGGCATCTCGGTCTCGCGGGTGGGCGGGTCGGCGCAGGTCAAAGCCATGAAAAAGGTGGCCGGGACGCTCAAGATCGACTTGGCGCAGTACCGCGACCTGGAGGCGTTCGCGATGTTCGCCTCAGACCTGGACGCCGCCTCGCTGCAACAGCTCACCCGCGGCGCCCGCCTCATGGAACTGCTCAAACAGCCGCAGTACACGCCCTACCCGGTCGAGCGCCAGGTGGCCGCCATCTACGCGGCCACCCGCGGCCACCTCGACCGGGTGCCGCTGGACAAGGTCCGCGAGTACGAGCGCGACCTGCTTGACCACCTGGACCGGCGGACCGAGGTCCTAAAGACCATCGCCGCGACCGGCGACCTGACGGCCGAGACCGAGCAGGCCCTCAAAGCCGCGGTCGAGGCCTTCACCAAGAACTTCCTGTTCACCATCGGCGTGCTGACCGAGGCGGACGACCCCGGCGAGGGCGAGGCCGACCTGGAGCAGGAGCAGATCAAACTGGGCAAGCGGGGCTGAGCGGATGGCGGGTTCGCAAAGGGTCTACCGGGCGCGCGTCAAGTCGACCCAGTCCCTGAAGAAGATCTTCCGGGCCATGGAGTTGATCGCGGCCAGCCGGATCGGCCGCGCCCGCGCCGCCGCCGCCCGCCAGCGCCCCTACGCCGCCGCGCTGACCAGGGCGGTCGGCCTGGCCGCGGCCCATGTCGGCGGGGAGATCCGTCACCCGCTGCTGGTCGAGCGGGCGAACGTGAAACGGGTGGCGCTGCTGGTCCTGGCGGCCGACCGGGGCATGGCCGGCGCCTACACCGCCAACGTCTTGCGCGAGGCCGAGGCCCACGCCGCCGAATTGGCCGAGGACGGCTTCGAAGTCGACCGCTACGTGGTCGGCCGGCGGGCGCTGGGCTATTACGACTTCAGGGGCGTGCCGGTCAAGCGCTCCTGGCTGGGCTCGTCCGACTCGCCCACCTTCCCGCTGGCCAAGGACATCGCCACGACCCTGTTGGCGGCCTTCACCGCGCCCGCGTCAGCGCCCAGTGCCGTCGGCCAGCTTCACGTCGTCTACACGCACTTCCGCAATATGGTCTCCCAGGCGCCCAGAATGGTCCGGATGCTGCCGCTCGAACTGGTCGCCGACGAGGCCGACCCAGCGGCCGACCCAGCGGCCGACCCAGCGGCCGACCCAGCGGCCGATCCAGAGGCCGTGACCGTGGTCCGGGAGCGCGCCACCGGCCAGACGGCCAAGGCCGAGGTCTTCCCGCTCTACAGCTTCGAGCCCAGCCCGCTGGGTGTGCTCGACGCCCTGCTGCCCCGTTACGTGCGCAGCCGCATCCTCGACTTCTTGCTGCAGGCGGCGGCATCGGAACTGGCCAACCGCCAACGGGCCATGCACACGGCCACCGACAACGCCGAAGAGCTGGTGCGGAAGTACACCCGGCTGGCCAACCAGGCCCGCCAAGCCGACATCACCCAAGAGATCTCCGAGATCGTGTCCGGCGCCGACGCCTTGGCGGCCGGCCGTTGACGAGCAATGAGACAGACCGACCGAATGAAGGAAGACCAACTATGACCAGCAGCATTGTCGAAGCCGAGGCCTCGCCGAACCCGGCGCCCGCGCAAGGCAGGGTGGCGCGCGTCATCGGACCGGTGGTGGACGTGGAGTTCCCGGGCGACGGCATCCCCGAGATCTACAACGCCCTGACCACCGAGATCGAACTGGAGGAGGAGGGAGCCGGCAAGCGGCGGGTGACCGTCACCCTGGAGGTCGAGCAGCACCTGGGCGACAACCTGGTCCGGGCGATCGCCATGAAGCCGACCGACGGGCTGGTCCGGGGGGCCGTGGTGCGAGACACCGGCGGCCCCATCATGGTCCCCGTCGGCGACGTCACCAAAGGTCACGTCTTCAACGTCATCGGCGACGTGTTGAACCTCGAGCCGGGCGAGACGCTGCGGGTGGAGGAGCGCTGGGGCATCCACCGCGACCCGCCGCCGTTTGACGAGCTGGAGGGCCGGACCCAGATGTTCGAGACCGGCATCAAGGTGATCGACCTGCTCACCCCCTACGTCCAAGGCGGCAAGATCGGCCTGTTCGGCGGAGCGGGCGTGGGCAAGACGGTGCTCATCCAGGAGATGATCTACCGGGTCGCCAACAACCACGACGGCGTGTCGGTCTTCGCCGGGGTGGGGGAGCGGACCCGCGAGGGCAACGACCTGATCCAGGAGATGACCGAGTCCGGCGTGATCAAGCAGACGGCGCTGGTCTTCGGCCAGATGGACGAGCCGCCGGGGGTGCGCCTGCGGGTCGCGCTGTCGGCCCTGACGATGGCCGAGTACTTCCGCGACGTCCAGCACCAGGACGTGCTGCTGTTCATCGACAACATCTTCCGCTTCACCCAGGCCGGCTCGGAGGTCTCGACCCTGCTGGGGCGGATGCCCTCGGCCGTCGGCTACCAGCCCAACCTGGCCGACGAGATGGGCGAGCTGCAAGAGCGCATCACCTCCACCCGCGGCCACTCGATCACCTCGATGCAGGCCATCTACGTCCCGGCCGACGATTACACCGACCCGGCCCCGGCCACCACCTTCGCCCACTTGGACGCCACCACCGAGCTGTCCCGCGACATCGCCTCGCGGGGCCTTTACCCGGCGGTGGACCCGTTGGCCTCGACCTCGCGGATTCTAGATCCGCGCTATGTGGGCGAGGACCACTACGCCACCGCCACCAGGGTCAAGCAGATCCTCCAGCGCAACAAGGAGCTCCAGGACATCATCGCGATTCTGGGCGTGGACGAGTTGTCCGAGGAGGACAAGATCGTCGTCAACCGGGCGCGGCGGATCCAGCAGTTCTTGTCCCAAAACACCTATATGGCGACGCAGTTCACCGGCGTCGAGGGCTCGACCGTGCCGCTGGCCGAGACGATCGAGGCCTTTTCCCGGATCGCCGACGGCGAGTTCGACCACGTGGCCGAGCAGGCCTTCTTCAACATCGGCGGCCTGGAGGACCTGGAGCGCAACTGGGCGCGCCTGCAAAGGGAACTGGCCTGACATGGCCGCTTTGGAACTGCGGGTCGAGATCGCGGACTGGCAGGGCGAGGTCTGGAGCGGCCAGGCCAGCTTCTTCACCGCGCCGAGCGTCGAGGGCCCGATCGGCATCTACCCCCGCCACGAGCCGCTGCTGGCCATTTTGCGGGCCGGCGAGGTCAAAGTGGCGCCCAGTCCGCCCGGCCCGGACGTGAAGGTGCGTGTCACCGGGGGGTTCTTGTCCGTCGATTCGGATATTGTGACGGTAATCGCAGACGAGGCCGAACTGGCGGCCTCCGTCAAGTGACCAACGGAGGGTCCCATGCCGCAGGCGCTGATCACAGGCGTGGTCGGCGCCTTGGTGGTGGTACTGGTGGCGGCCGCGGGCCTGCTCGGCCTGATTTGGCTGCGCTGGCGGTACCTGCGCGGCCGGCCCGGGCATTTCCCCTGCGTGGTGATCGAGGGCCAGGGCGCCAAGCGGCGCGAGCGGTCCGGCCTGGCCGCCTTCGGCCCGCTGGCTTTGGACTGGTTCGCCCGCGACTCGCTGTCCTGGGCGCCGGCCCACCGCTGGCGGCGGCTCGGCCTGACCATCCGGACCCGCCCGCCGGAGGGCGATTCGGGCGGGCTCGGCCAGGTTGTGAATCTTAATTCGGCTGGTCAGAGCTATTTGCTGGTGCTCTCACGCGGCGCCTCGGCCGGGCTGTTGTCTTGGATCGAGGCCGGCCCCTCGCGTTCCGACACGCCGCTGTGAGCTTGATCGGGCTGCCACAGTTCGGCTGGCCCCCCGGCCGCCCGCGCCATTTGGAACAGCAGGTCCGACAGACGGTTCAGGTAGACCAGGGCGTTTTGGGCCAGGCCGCCTTTTTGCCCGATGCCGTCGGCCGCGGCCGCGCTCCAGGCCTCGCGCTCGGCCCGCCGCGCCACGGTCACGGCCAGGTGCAGGTGGGCGGCCCCCGGCGGCCCGCCGGGCAGGATGAACGACCGGAGCGGGCCTAGCTCCGAGGCCAGGTCGCCGATCTGGGCCTCCAGCCGGGCGATCTCGGCCGGGCCGATCCGCCGGACGCGGGCGCGGCGCCGGTTCTGGGCTTTGCCTTGGTCCTGGTCGGGTCCGCCCGGCAGCGGCGTGGCCAGGTCGGCGCCGAGGTCGAACAGTTCCTGTTGAAGCGTCCCGGCCCAGGCGTCCAGCCGCTCCGGCAGCCCGGCCGCGCGGGCCAGGCCGATCGCGGCGCTCGTCTCCGCGACCGCGCCGACCGCGCCAATCCTAGGATCAGTCTTGGCGACCCGGCTCATGTCGCCTAGATGGGTCATCCCCAGGTCACCGGTCTTGGTGGAAATCCGCGACAGCACAACCATCCCGCCACCCTACCCGGCCAACGGTGGAACCCGCCGCCGGGTGGCGCGGTGCGCCTGGTGGCGCCACTACGGCATTCGAGTGGTACGGTCGCTCGATGGTGGCGCATGTGGCGATGATGAAAGACAAGGGCCGGGTGGTGGTCCCAACGCCGATCCGGCGGCGGCGCGGCTGGGCGGCCGGGACGGCGTTGGTGTTCGCAGAGGACGAATCGGGCGTGCGGGTCATGTCGGCCGAAGAGGCTCTGGCCGTGTTCAGGCGATCCGTGGCCGGGGCAGGCAGCCCGGTGGACGAGTTGCTGGCAGAGCGCCGACGTGAGGCGGCCCGTGACACCTTGCTCTCCTTCTCGCGTGGTCAATTGGGCCACATCAGATGGGGGGAATACAGACTCGGAACTGGTCAGCGATCTCAGACGCGGAACGGCGCCGATCAGCATGTTCGCATCCGGAATGATCACGGCTGGTCCGGCCGCGCCGCACTGCTGACGCAGAGTCTGGGCAATTGGAGTCGGCAAGTTGGCTTGCCGCCACTTGGTAGATACCATTGACCAGGTGGGCACCGAGCCGCTGGTCTTGCAAAGCGCTTTGAAACGCGAGGGCGTGACCGAGCGGGATCTGCTCCACGCTTACGCGCTGCAACTGGGTTACCTGGTGGATGAGCGCCATGCGGACGGGCCAATGATCCTGTATGTGGGTCCGTCCGCCTCAGGCGCCGTGTTACTGGAGGTGGGCGTGCTCGGTCGGCCTTGGCCTGGCCTGGTGGTGATCGCCCACGGCATGAAGGCGCGCCCTTGGGTGCTAAAGAAGATCGGATTGGGATGAGACCTGAAGACCTGAGAATCACCGCCGCCGAACTGGCGGAATTGGAGGCCTACGGAGAGCGCGCGGCGGCGTATTTCGAGCGTGACTTTGCGGCCAGTGATGGCGCGGACCTGCCTCCGCTGGTGGAATTGCGCCGAGTGCGCTACGGGCGCGCCCGGCTTGAGCGCGACGCCGTTGAGGCGGTGGGCGCGGCGCGACGCGACGGCGCCTCATGGCACAAGATCGGACTGGCCCTTGGGACCACCGCCGAAGCCGCGCGCCGCCGCTACCGCCCTTCAACGGCCGCCTGACCAGCAGTTCTGGCGCCTGGCAGGTGACGGGGAGGCGGACTGATCCCGGGCCCGCCCGGCGGACGGTAGACTAGTCTTGACTAGCCACGAACAAGCAGCGGGAGGACCACCTTGATCAGACTGTCGATCGCAGAGGCCAAAGCCCGTTTTTCGGAAGTCATCCGGGAGGTTCAGGCGGGACAGGACGTGATCGTGACCAAGGGAACCGGCAAGGAGCCTGTGGCCGCGGTGATTCCGATCGGTCGGTATCGAGGCGGCCGCGGCCGCGTCTTGGGGCTGGCCCGCGATTGGGGCGCCATTCGGATCGGCCCTGACTGGGCGATGGACGAGGAAGCACTGTTGGAATCATGACCAGCGCCTATCTTGTGGACACGCATATTCTGCTGTGGGCGCTGAACGATCCGGACCGGTTGCCGGCCAGGGTCTTAGTCGTCCTGCGCGACCCGGAGGTCGAGGTCTTCTTCAGCCCGGTGAGCCTTTGGGAAGTGGCGGTCAAGCACTCCCTGGGCAAGATTGACCTCGCCGGGCACAGCCCCGAGGAACTGCTGGCGGTAACCCTGGAGAGCGGCCTTCTCCCGCTGGAGGTGACCGCGCAGGTCTGCGCGTCGAGCCAACGGTTGCCCCGCCGCCACAAGGATCCATTCGACCGGCTGATCGTCTGGCAGGCGATCCAATCCGGGATTGCCCTGCTGAGCGCCGACCAGGCCCTCGGCGCCTACGTGGAAGACGGCTTAAGCCTGGTCGGTTAGGGGCCGTACACGCCGACTATCACCGAAGTCCTGACACAAATCGAGGCTTCGCCAGGATGTGTGGGTGGTCGGGGCTGTCCTGCCGGGGCGATTGGGAGGTTTGAGCGTCGGGGCTGATCAGGGCGATGGGGTTGTCGACGCCGCGGCCGGGCTGCGCGGCGTCGGCAATCCCTTCGCCCCGGCCGCGCCCCGTTGCGAGGCCCGAACCGGCGCCGCCG
>JAIROU010000413.1 GCA_031257375.1 Bifidobacteriaceae bacterium | reverse complement strand
GGCAAACCAGGTGGTCCCATGTTGCTGGCAGAAACAGCCTCAAACGGTCCCATCACCGTGGCAGATGACAATCCGCCAGTTCCGCCTCCGGCGCCAGCGCCGCCACCTGGCGCATTTGGTCCCGCCAACGCTCCAGCCGGGCGGCCGCGACCATCAGCCGTTCGGCCTGATCCGGGTCGGTTTCCAGCCAGGCGGCCTGAGCCGCCAAGGCCCCTTGGTCGCGCGCCGCGATCAGCCGGTCGGCGGCCACGCTGGTCTCAGGAGGCCCGTCCGGCCGCCAACCGGCCGCCACTCTGGCCGCCTCCATCAGGGCCGCCGCGTCAAGCCTCCGATCAGCGAACTCGAAAGGCCCGCCCGGCTCCCCCGGCCCGGCCGCCGCCCGGCCGTCCGCGGCAGCGCCGCAAACAGGGCAAACGGCAGCCCCAGCCGGTGCTTGGCGACCGCAAGCCAGACAGATCATGGTGGCTCCCCACGCGCGTCGACCGGTCCGCCAGGTGGTGTCCCGGCCGACCGCTGTTCCGGCCCCGACCCGCCTGGGCGGGCGAAACCGCTGGCAGGAAGGTTAGCAGCCGAAACCACCAGCCACCCGCGCGCGCCCGCGCGCTCGCGCGGGTTCGGGGAGGGCCGCCGGGCCTGGCGGGGGTCGGCGCGGCCCGAATTGCGGGTTTGACACCGATCTGCCCCGCGACGGGCGCGCAGCCCGGGGCAGATCGGTCACAAAGTCGCAATTGGACCCCGGGCGAGAGGATTGGCGGGCACGGGGAGGGCCGCCGGGACCCGAATTGCGGGTTTGACACCGATCTGCCCCGCCGCCCGGGGCAGATCGGTCGCAAAGTCGCAATTGGGCACTGGAAGAAGGGGGTTGCCGGGCTCGGCGACGGGCGACGGGACGCGAAATACGGGTTTGGCGCCGATCTGCCCCGCCGCGGGGTTGGCGCCCGGGGCAGATCGATCTTAAAGTCGCAATTCAGCTCGGGGGAAGGGGTTGGCAGGTTCGGGGTCAGGGGCTATTTCTGGAGGGCGAAGATCAGGCGGCTGAGGAGGCTGACGGGCTTCAGTTGGATGCGCGCCCGGATCAGCGCCGCCGACAGGCGACTGGTCCGGGGCACGTCGTTCAGGCACCGAACCACCAAGCGCTCGGCCAGTTGGTCGGCCGTCAGGCCGTCAGGCGCCGGGGCGGTGACCTGGGCCGGGGGGCCGACCGGCAGGTCGAAGAAGTTGTCGGAGACGTCCAGGTCCAGGCCCCGGCATTCGATCATGACATGCCGCGCCAGGCTCCGGCGGGCTCGCAGGGTGATGGTCGCCAGGCCGTCCGCCACCGCGACTGCGGTCTCCAGGCCCGGATCGGCCAGGGCCGCCAGCCGGTCGGGCACGAACAGGGCGCTGGCGGACGAGGCCACCCGCCCGGACTGGTCGGTCAAGACCGCCTCAAGGTGCGCCTCGGCCGGTGGCAGCCCGCCCAGCAGCTTGGCGACGTCGAACACCGCCACCCGGCGGGCCGTCGCCGGGGGCAGTTCGACCGGCCAGGATTTCGTCTTCAGCGGGCGGCCGGACAGGTCCGACAGCGTAGCCAGGAGTGTGCCGCTGAAGGCCTCCCGCCGGTCGTTGACGGCATGGATCTCCCGCGTCCCCAGGCCAACCGGCCGCGGGGCGGCCCCGGCCCGCGAGGCCCCCCCCCCCCGCCCCCCAGCCCGCGCCCCCCCCGCCCGCCCCGCCCCCGGCCGCGGCCCCCCCGCCCCCCCCGCGCCACCCCCCAACGCCCGCCGCAGGCGCCCGCCCCGCGCGGCGGGCGTGATCGACACCAGCACCGGCGCGAAGAAATGCCGAGCCCGGAACTGCAGCGCCTTGGGCCGCAACTCGGAGTCGATCGATGCCCAAGAGGCGGTCGGCCAGACATCGTTGTACTGCCAGTAGAGGGCGCCGTTGGACCGGCCGGTGGCTCGCCGCCAGCCTTCGACGGCCTCGCGGATGGCTTCGGCCTGGATCAACTGCGACAGGTAGATCAGGTCGTCGAAGGACGAAGGCCGGGGATACTTCGACAGTATGTAGTAGAGGATCTTCTGGTTCCCGCCGACGGACTTCTGATGAATCTCCATCACCGGATCGTCCAGGGCCGGTTCCGCGACATCGGTGAAGCGGGCGACCGTCGCCCGCGCGGGCATCGACTCGAGCCCGAACTCGGAGCAGAACTGCGCCGGGACCGCGCCCAGGGCCTCGATCGGCCTCATGCCGTGCCAAACCTGCCACAGGTGCGAGTCGCCATCGGCGGCGCCCAAGTGCTCGCCGCCCGGCCGGGCGGCGGCCGGCGAACCCGGCCAGTAGGGCGTGGCCGGGTCCTCAAGCCTGATCCAGCCGGCCAGAGTCTCGAAGAAAAACCGCTGGTGGCGGCGCTTCGACGCCCGGCCCATGATCGGCAGGAGCATGAAGACCTCGTTGTTGCCGCACCACAGGGCCAGGCTGGCGTGGTGGCGCAGGCGGCGGACGTTGTCGCGCACCTCGGCCTCGACCGATTCCACGAAGGAGGGCTCGGCCAGCGGGTACTCGGAGCAGGCGAAGGCGCAGTCCTGCCAGACCAGCACCCCGTACTGGTCGCACAGGTCGTAGAAATCGTCGGACTCGTAGTAGCCGCCGCCCCAGACCCGCAGCATGTTCATATTGGCCCTGGCCGCGCCGGCGATCAGCCGTTCCAAGCGGTCGCGGCCGGTCCGGGTGATGAAGGTGTCCGAAGGAATCCAATCGGCCCCCTTGGCGAAGATGGGGTGCCCGTTGACCCGGAAGCGCAGGCCGCGCCCGCGTCCCCGGGCGGGCTGGTCCAGTTCGATGGTCCGAAGGCCCAGGCGCCCCTCCCAGCGGTCGACCTCGTCCCCGCCCCGCGCGAGCGCGACCGTCAGCCGGTAGAGCGGCTGGCCGCCCAACCCGTTCGGCCACCACAGCTGCGGCCGGGCGACCGCCAGGTCCAAGCTGACGTCGCCGACGGCATCGGCGGCCTGCTGGGCGGTGGCGACGACCTCGCCATCGGGACCCAACAAAGTGGCCGCGACCCAGAGCCCGCCGCCCCCGGCTGATTCCACCTCGGCGCCGACCGTCAGGTTCACGCCGCCACCCAGGTGGTCCTGCGCCACCCGCACGTCGGCCAAGCGGTCGGCGCCGACCTCGATCATGATCGAGCCGGTCACGCCCACCGGCGGCAGGTTCGGCCCCCAATCCCAGCCGAAGTGGCACTGCGGCTTGCGCGCGTGGGCGGCCTTGGCGCCGAAGCCGACCGACCGCAGCTTGGTCCGCCGGGCCGCCGCCGCGATCCTGGGCAGGGGGCTGGCGAAGGTGATGGTGATCTCGTTGCGCCCCTCGACCAGCGCGCCGGTCACGTCCGCGCGCCAGGTCCGAAAGGCGTTGTCGCCGCGCAGCACCGGTCGGCCGTTCAGTTCGACTTCGGCAAAGGTGTCAAGGCCGACGATGCCGAGGACCGCCTTCTCGCCGCCCGCCGCCCAGTCGAACTCCCGCCGGTAGCGGAAGTCGTGCCCGGCCAGTTCCTGAGCCGCCGCCTCGTTCGCGCCCCAGAACGGGTCGTCGATCAGCCCGGCCGCGATCAGGTCGGGATAGTTCTGGCCCGGCAAGCGGCCGGGGGCCGCCCGGCCGGTCGTCAAATCCTCCAGCCGCCACTCGCCGGCCAAATCGAGCCTGCGCATGCCCGTGCCCTCCTTGTCCCGCCGCCTGACAACGGCTTCCCGGGGCGCCCGCCGCCCCGATCTGTCCAAATCTAGGCCACGCGCGCCCCGGTGACTATGGGCGGCGGCCCCTTAGGACTTGGAGACCTCGTAGACCTTGAACTCGGCGGCGCGGAGGGCGTCGACCTGATCTGAGGTCACGAACGCGAACGCCTCGGCCTGCTCGGATTGGCCGGGGGCGAGGTCGCTGACGATGACCGAGTCGTCAGCGATCCGGGTGCCGGCGGCGTCCACCGCTTCGATGGAGACCCAGTAGCCGGCGGCCTCGTCGGCGCGGTTGGTGATGGTCACCGGGAGCGTTGATGTTACAAGGCCGAACTCGTCCTCGGTGGCCGTGAACTCTCCGAGCTCAACGGTGACCTCGTCCTGAAGAATCTGTTCGGTGTTCTCGCCCGACAGGTCCGCCAGCGAATCGCTGGCGTCATCGACCGCCGTTTTCAGCACCCAGGTGCTGAGGCCGCAGCCCAGCAGCGCGACGGCGCCAAGCACCAGCCCGGCGACGGCCAAGCCCTTGCCCTGGCCCAACCGTTTGGCCTTGGCCAGCGCGATGATCCCGAAGATCAGAGCCAACAGGGCCAGCGGCCACGACAGCAAGCTGAGGATCGGTATGAATGATGGCGGTATCGCCAGGATGCCAAGCACCAGGGCGGCGATCGCCAGACCCTTCTTGGCCGGCGGAGGCGCCGCCGGCGGGGGCGTGGCGAATTGGGGCTGCTGGGCATTGGGGTTCCCGCTGGGATCGGGCGCAGTGGACATAGCTCTCCTCAGAGTCGAGGGATGATGACTACTGCGAGTCTCTTGGGGGGGGGGGGGGGGCGGGGGGGGGGGGGGG
>JAIROU010000294.1 GCA_031257375.1 Bifidobacteriaceae bacterium | reverse complement strand
ACCCGGTAGGGGCAGTTACGGCCGTTCTCGCACGATGCCGCCGGTCAGCCGGGCGGCATCGTGGCAGGTCACAGCGTTTTAGAGAGGAGAGCCGAGCCCGGCGGACGAGGGCAGCGCGGCCGTAACTGCCCCAACCGGAGCGAATGCGCAGGAGCGAATGCGCCGGAGCGAATGCGCCGTGCGAATGCGCCGCCGAAGCGCGCTGGTGGTGGGCTGGGCGCGGATGACTCGGGCGGGCCGGGGTCGTCGGCGTGAGCGGCGGGGGATTTGTTGGCGCGCCATCCAGACCGCGGCATCTGGGCCGCTTGGCTTGGTCAGCGGGGCTGGGGGGCCGGAGTTACGCCGGGAGGGGAGGGGGCGGCGGGCGTGAACGGGTTGACGACGGCCAGGACGCCGTCCACGAGCAGGCCGTCTTGGAGGTCTTCGGAGAGAATCGCACGGCACCCGGCCTGGCGGGCCGCCGCCAGGATCATGGAGTCCCACCAGGACAGCGAGTGCGAGTCGGCCAGGCACCAAGCCTCGCGCCAGAGGGTCAGGTCCGAGGCCACCGGTCGCCAGTGGGACAACGCCTCGACGCCGGCTCGGGCCTGCGCGGTCGGGAGTGCGAGTTTCTGGGGGTGGGTCGCTGCGGCGTAGAACTCGACCAGGACCTGGGTCGATATCCGGCCTTGGCCGGTCGCGGCCAGATGCCGGAGCCAGGCCACGGCGATCGCCCGTTTGGCCGGGTCGCGCAAGTCGCGGGCGTACAACAGAACGTTCGTGTCGATGAAGACCGGCTTTTCGACGGTCATAGGGAAGCGCCCCGGCGGTGCATCTCGTCCCGGGTGGGCCAGGCCCGCCCGTCGGCGCGCGGCGGCGGGGCCAGGTATGGCTCGCCCGCCAGGAAATCGGTCATCGCGCGCTCGTAGGCGTCGTCCGCCAGGAACTTGTCTTCCAAGACCCGCCCCACGAACCGCGACACGCTCATGCCTTGGACGGCCGCCTCGACGCGGACGCGCCGCAGCACGTCATCGCTGACGGAGATCGTCAAATTCGTCACGAACCTAGTGTAGTGCGAACCCCGTGTCCTGGGGTCGGCGGCATCGGACATGGGGGACGGCCGGAAGCGAGAGCTGGCGGCGGCCGCCCTACTTGCCGCGCAGGGCGCGGTGGTCGGGGCGGGCCTTGAGCGGGTCGACGCCCTTGGGGACGGGGAGCTTCATGCCGCCGATGGATTGGAGGCGGCGGTTGACCTCGGCCAGGGCGGCCTTGTTCAGCGACGGGCGCAGGCGCTTGAGCTTGCGGACCAGTTTGGGCAGGGGGATTTGGCCCTCGCCCCGGCCGACGATCAACTCGTGGATGGTCACGCCGGGCGCCACCCTGGCGACCCGCTTGCGTTCTTTCGCCAGCAGGCCCTTGACCTTGCCGACCGAGGCGCCCTCGCCGATCAGGACCACGCCGGGGCGGCCGACCGCCCGGAAGACCATTTCCATGGTCCGCGGGTCGGCGGCGACCGGCTCCTGCTCGATGGTCCAGCCCCGGCGGATCGTCCCCAGGGCCGAGGCGGCCGCGCCGGGCTGGCCCTCGATCCTGCCGTAAGCCACCGCCTCGGCCCGGCGGGCCAAGAACATGGTGCAGGCCAGCAACGCGACCGGGGCGGCCAGGAAGGCCATGTAACCGATCCGGCCCTTCCAGACGAAGGCCCCGAACAGGACCGCCAAGCCTTCGGCCCCGACCACGATCCCGACCAGCCAGAGCCAGATCAGCGGCTGCGCCTTGGCCACCATTTGGTAGACCTGGGCGATCTGCTTGTACCAGCGGGTCTTCTTGGCCTTGCCGGCCTTGGCCGCCGCTTTGGCGGCCTTCTTGGCCGCCGTCCCGGTCGGGGCCGGGTCGGCCCAAGGGTCGTTGGGAGGGGTTTTCGATGCCACGACAGACCATCTTAACCGGTCGCCCGGCCGTGTCGCGGGCGCGGGCTTGACAAGGCCGGTTCGGGTCGGGAACATCGGACAATGCTTCGAGACATGCCGATCGACCAATTGACTTCCTACCAGGGAAACGTCGCCCAGCCGGGCGATTTCCAGGAGTTCTGGGATAAGACCCTGGCCGAGTCGCGGGCGCTCGGCTGGGCGCCGCGCCTGAACCCGGTCGAGACGCCGCTGACGACCATCAACGTCTACGACATGACCTTCGCCGGTTACGGCGGCGAGCCGATCAAGGCCTGGGTGCGGGTCCCGCGCAACGCGGCCTTGCTGGCCCCGGCCGTGGTCAGCTACGTGGGCTACGGCGGCGGGCGCGGACTGGCGATGGAGAACCTGCTCTGGGCCAGCGCCGGCTACATCCACGTCGAGATGGACACCAGGGGCCAGGGCTCGTCCTGGAGCGTCGGGCAGACGCCGGACTCCCAGGGCGCCGGGCCGTCCACGCCGGGGGTTTGCACGCGCGGGATTGAGGACCGCTCGAGCTACTACTACCGGCGCCTGTTCACGGACGCCGTCTTGGCGGTCGATGCCGCGCGGGCGCTTCCGCAGGTCGACCGCGGCCGGGTGGCGGTCACCGGGGCCAGCCAGGGCGGCGCGATGGCGTTGGCGGCGGCCGCGTTGGCGAGCGACCTGCGGGCGGCCTGGGCCAGGGTGCCGTTCTTGTCCGACATCCGACGGGGGGCCGAGACCGCCGACTCCCGCCCGTTCACCGAGTTCAGGGACTATTTGGCGACCCACCGGGACCGCGCGCGGGAGGTCTTCGAGGTCTTGGCCTACTTCGACGGGGTGAACTTCGCTCGCCTGGCGACCACGCCGATGGGGATGTCGGTCGGGTTGATGGACGAGATCGTCCCGCCCGCGACCGTCTTCGCCGCCTACAACAACTACGCCGGGCCGAAGGAGCTGCGCGTCTGGGAGTTCAACGGCCACGAGGCGGGGGGCCCCTTCGAGGACGCCGCCGTCCTCGACTTCTTCGCCGCCCGCGTCTAGTCGCCCCGCGAAAGCTCCTCCGCTGCGCTCCGGATCTTTCGCGGGGACCCCGAGGTTCGCAAAACTCGGCTCAGGCGTCAAGGTTTCAGTTGCCAAGGCAGCTAGCGCCGCCGCCCGCCTCGCGCCGGGCAGCCGCGGCGGCCCGCGCCCGGCCGCCGGGGAGTAGCCTGGTCGCGGCGGTCAATCCTGCGCCGACCCCAACCGCCGCCCGACACCATCACCGAAAGGAGAGCGGCCTCTCGCCGCTGACGCCTCATGCCCAGCACCGTTCCAACCATCCGACTGAACTCCGGCACCGACATTCCCCAACTCGGATTCGGAGTCTTCCTGGTCGACCCGTCCCAAACCCAACCCATAGTCGAGCAGGCGCTCGAAGTCGGCTACCGCCACATCGACACCGCCACCGGCTACAACAACGAGGCCCAAGTCGGGGCCGCGATCAGGGCCTCGGGGATTCCCCGCGAGGACGTCTTCGTCACCACCAAACTGCGCAACGACCACCACCTGCAAGGCGACGTCAGAGGCGCTTATCAGCGCAGCCTCGACGCGCTCGGTTTGGGCTACATCGACCTCTACCTGATCCACTGGCCGCTGCCCAAGGTCGACCGCTACGTCGAGACCTGGCGGGCCTTCGAGGGCTTCTTGGCCGAGGGCGCGACCAAGGCCATCGGCGTCTCCAACTTCAAGATCGAGCACCTTGAGCGCCTGGCCCGCGAGAGTGACACCGTCCCGGCCCTCAACCAGGTCGAGAACCATCCCCGCACCCAGCAGCGCGAACTGCGCGCCTACGAGGGCGCCCACGGGATCGCGCCGGAGGCTTGGGCGCCCCTCGGCCAGGGGCGTTTCGCCCTGGACGGGTTTGCGGCCATCCGCGAGGCCGCCGCCGCCCACGCCAAGAGCCCGGCCCAGGTGATCCTGCGCTGGCACATCCAAGAGGGAATCGTGGCCATCCCGAAGGCCTCGTCCCGCGCCCACATGGAGGCCAACTTCGACATCTTCGACTTCGCCCTGACCGATTCGGAGATGGACGCCATCAGAGCCCTCGACACCGGCCGCAACCTGGCCGTCGACCCCGACGACATCAACTCCTAGCCAGCCGATCCGGGGGAAAGGCCGTATGTCCTGACAAGGGTGTGTCCCCAAGTCTGAGACGAAAGGACCGTCCCCGGGTTTAGAGGCCCAGTTCGGATTCGAAGGCGGCGGATTCCAGGCGCTGTTTGATGGCGGCCAAGAACTTGGCGGCGTCCGAGGGGGTGATCAGGCGGGAGTCGTAGGACAGGGCCAGGTAGCTGGTCGAGCGCACGGCGATGCCCTCGCCCACGACCACCGGGCGGCGGGTGACCGCGCCCACCGACAGCACCGCCACCTGCGGCGCGTCGATGATCGGGAAGTCCAGCATCAGGTCCGGCCCGGCCGGGGCGGTCAAGGTGAAGGTCCCGGCCGCCAGGTCGGCCGGCCCCAGCGCCCCCCCGGCAGCCCTCGCCTTGACGGCCGCGATCGCCCGCGCCAGGCCGATCAGCCCCAGCGACCCGGCGTCCGGCACCACCGGGACCAGCGGCCCGGAGGGCGCGAAGACGGTCACGCCCAGGTTCTCCTGGGCGTAATAGGTCACGTCGCCGCCGACGATGGCGGCGTTGAAGACCGGATTCGCCTTCAGCGCCTCGACCGTGGCGCGGGCGAAGAACGGGTCGGTCGTCAACTCGACGCCCTCGCGCTCCAAGAACCGCCGCCCGCCGCGCCCGATCAGCCGGATCACCTCGGTCACATCGACCTCGGCCACCGAGGTCAGCTGGGTCGGCTGGTAAACCTCTTGCAGTTGGCGCTCGATCGCCCGCAGGCGCGGCAGCCGGCCCTGATCGGCCGGGGCCGCCGGGGCGGTCGGCACGGGCGGGGCCGGCGGCACGGCCGCGATCACGTCCTCGCGCCGAATCCGCCCGCCCACGCCGCTGCCCCGCACGCCCGCCAGGTCGACGCCCATATCATGGGCCAGTTTGCGGACCAGCGGGGTGACGT
>JAIROU010000334.1 GCA_031257375.1 Bifidobacteriaceae bacterium | reverse complement strand
TGCGCCGTCGCCCGCGCTTTCGCGGCCAGGCCGGAGCTAGTTCTGGCCGACGAGCCAACCGGTTCGCTTGACCAAGACAACGCCCGGGTTGTCATGGACCTGATTGACGAAGTGGCGCGCGAACATGGCGCGGCGGTCCTGGTGGCCACACACGATTCGGCGGTCGGGGCTTCGTGCCGCCGTCACTTGCGAATGCTGGACGGACGGCTTTACGAGGATGCCGGGTGAACGCGCGGCGGCAAGCCTGGCGTCTGGCCGCCCGGTTTGTCCGGCCGCGCCGACGCGCCGAATGGCTCGGCGCCGCTGGAACGGTGGTGGCAGCCGCTTTGGTGACGGTGGCGCTAACGCTGATCGGCGCGATGCTCATGGACCTGGCCCACCGCCTCGAGGTTGGCCGTTCGCGGGGCCTGGAGGTACTCGCTGCGGAGCTAGCGGAGGATGGCTTCGGCCGGGTCTCCTACGACGTCATCACCACCGCCGAGGACGCCTTGGAGCTTTACCGGGTGACGATGCCCGATGCCGCGATTCCCGGGCCGCCGGGCGCCCAGTGGCCGGGGCCGGGCGAGTTGTGGTTGTCTCCGGCCTTGGCTGAGGCGCGCCAGGCTGACCCCTACCTCGCCGCCGTCACGCCAGGTAAGGTGGCTGGTCTGATCGATCCAAGCGGCCTGCGCGGACCGGACGAATTGGTTGCCTACGTCGGTGTCAGCCGAAGCGGCGCCGCAGGCACGCTGGGATACCTGGTGACCGCTGGCTTCGGCACCGGTGACGATTGCAGGCCCGAGGACCTACCCGCGCGCCAATTGCTAGGCGTGTCGGCTCTTAGCTGCCTGATTGTGGCAATCGGGGTGCTGGGCCTGGCGCGCGCGGCTGGACGCTTGGCGGCGCCCTCGCGCGCCCGGCGGTTGGCTGTGCTCAGCCTGCTCGGAGCACCGCCGCGCACGGTCAGGGCGACGGCCAGGGCGATGGCGGGCCTGCTTGGCGGGATCGGCGCGGCGATTGGCGGCGGGCTGGCGCTTCCAGCCAGATACGTCGTGTCCGGGTTGGAAGTGATGGGCGTTCGGCACTGGCAAACCCGGCACGTCGATCCGTGGCTGCTAGGCGTTGCGGCGGGTCTGGCGCTGGCGGTCATGATGGCGACCGCTGGGCGGGCGCTCGACTACCAACCGATCGCCCTGTTGAAGCGCCGGCCGGAGCCCCGTACCTCGGTCTGGCTGTTGTGGCCGTTGGCCGTGTCGGTGGCGGTGCTGATCGGCATCTTGATCGCCTCGCGGGGGCGGGAGGCGTTGCACGCCCCCATGCCGACGCCCGTTCTTGCGACGCTGATGATCGACACCGTGGCCATCGCGGCGCTGCTGGCGGCGGCCGGTCCAAGGCTGACGCTCGGGGCGATCTGGTTGGGGCGGCGCGGCGGCCTGGTCAGCCGGTTGGCGGCGGCCCGCAGCCTTCACCACGCCCGCAGCTCGAACCGTTTGGCGATCCCCTTGGTCTGCGCCACGATCGGGCTCGGCGCCGGGACCGGCTACTTGGCCGCCGCCGCGGACGTCCTGGCCGAGTGGGGCACGCCGGAGTCGGGCCGACTGGTGATGATCGAACCGCCCCAGCAAGGCGATCTGGCGAATATAGCCGACGCCGTCGAATTCGCCTTGGCCAGCCCAAGTTTGCGAAGCGCGACGATGCACCTGCCGGGAGCCGGCGAAGTGCCGCTCCAGTCGGCCGACCAGGTACCCCCAGACGCAGTCGCTTTCGCGTTCGTGTTCTCACCCGCCGATGCCGCCGATGCCGCCGACGCCGCCGAGACCGCCGCCCGCGCCGTCACCAACCCGACCGGCCCGCTGCCCCAAGTCGATTTCGGCTCCAACCCGGCCGGGCGGTGGGTCTTTTCGACACTTGGCGCCGCCATGCTGTACGCCCTTTGGATAGCGCTCCCGCTGCTGGCGATCGGGCTGGCGGGCGCCATGATGGCGGTCCAAGAAGACCGCCGCGACGGCGATGAAGCGCTACTCGTGGCCGGGATGAGCCGACGCCGATTGGCCGCCGTCAGAGCCGTCGAATTGTTAATGGTGGCGGGCAGCGCGCCCCTGATAGCGGCCGTCCTCGGCGTGCTGTTGGGGGTCGCCTACGAGCACTACGACGACTCCTCGCTGCCGTACGCGCTGCTCAAGTTCTCGCCCATCGTCTGGTTGGTGGCGGCCGTCTGCTGCCTGTTGGCGGCCACCGCCGCCGTGGCGACGCCCACCGGCAAGCGGCTCAACCTGCGACGAACTTGAGCCGCCGCCCGGCGTTCAGCGGGTGGCGGCCAGGCCCGCGGCGATCACGTCCAGGCCCTCGGTCAGCAGTTCGTCGGAGATTGACAGGGGCGGCAGGAAGCGCAGCACGTTGCCGTAGGTGCCGCAGGTCAGGGTGATGACGCCGTGTCCGATGGCGTGTCCGGCGACGGCTTTGGCCAGCGCCGGGTCGGGCTGGCCGGTTTGGGCGTCGACCAGTTCGACCGCCACCATGGCCCCCCGTCCGCGGATTTCGCCCAGGCGGGGGTCGCCGGCGGCGGCCGCGCCCAGGCGGGCGTGCAGGATCTCGCCCAGTTGGCGGGCGCGGCCGGTCAGGTCGTCGCGCTCGACGGCATCGAGAACGGCCAAGGCGGCGGCGCAGGCGGCCGGGTTGCCGCCGAAGGTCCCGCCAATCCCGCCGGCCCCGACCCGGTCGATGACCTCCGCCCGGCCGACCACGCCGCTCAGCGGCATCCCCCCGGCCAGCCCTTTGGCCACGGTGATCAGGTCGGGGACCACGCCCTCATGCTCAATGGCGAAGAAGTCGCCGGTGCGGGCGATCCCGGACTGGATCTCGTCGGCCACGAAGACCACGCCGTTGGCGCGGCACCAGGCCGCGACGGCGGGCACGAAGCCGGGCGCCGGCACGATGAACCCGCCCTCGCCCTGGATCGGCTCGAGCACCGCCGCCGCCAGGTTAGCCCCGCCGATCTGGGATTCGACCAGTTTGATCCAACGCTCGGCCGCCTCCGGCCCGGTCAAATGGTCGCGGTAGGGGTAGGAGCCGGGCAGGCGGTAGACCTCGCTGGCGAACGGCCCGAAGCCGGACTTGTACGGCTTGGCCTTGGCGGTCATCGCCATGGTCAAGTTGGTCCGGCCGTGGAAGGCGTGGTCGAAGGCGACCACGGCGTCGCGCCCGGTGGCGGCGCGGGCGATCTTGACCGCGTTCTCGACCGCCTCGGCCCCGGAGTTGAAGAAGGCCGCCCGGACCGCCTCGCCGGACGCGGCGGCCGGGTGCTTGGCCGCCAGCCGTTCGGCCAAGGCGACGTAGGATTCGTACGGCGTGACCATGAAACAGGTGTGGGTCAGGGCCGCGACCTGCGCCTGGACGGCCGCCACCACGTCTGGATGGCTGATCCCGACCGTCGTCACGGCGATCCCTGACGCCAGGTCGATGAGCGAGTTGCCGTCCACGTCCACAATCACCCCGCCCCCGCCCCGGGCCGCGAACACGGGGACGGTCGGGTGCGTCAGACCCGGCGCCACGGCCGCCCCCATGCGCGAGGCTAAAGCCCGCGACTTCGGTCCGGGCAGTTCCGTCACCAGGTTTCTGACCTGCGCCAAGCCCGGCCCTCCGGCCCGGACTCCAATCGGGGTTGACATAAAAGGCTCCTTCTCAGCCAGCGGCGCGCGCCCCGGCGGTGGTGAACAAACGCAGCATCAGCATACGGCCCGCGCCGCCGCCTTGTCCGATGCCGTGGCCGTCCCGGTGAGGTGTAGAGTGCAGCATGCCTGAGGCGGATTCGTGGGCGTCGACGCCGGCGGTTCGGCGCTCGATGCAGGCCAACCGGAGCCGGGACACCGGGCCGGAGATCGCGCTCCGCAAGCTCTTGTTCGCCCGCGGGCTGCGCTACCGCGTCTCCTACAAGCCGCTGGCCGACAAGCGGGTGACAGTTGACATCGCCTTCCCCGGCCCGCGCCTGATTGTGCTGGTGGACGGCTGTTTCTGGCACGGCTGCCCGTTACACCACCGCTTGCCGAAGACCAACACCGACTACTGGCGGGCCAAGATCGACCGGAATGTCGAACGGGACGCGGCCGTCTCGGCCCGGCTGGAGGCGGCCGGTTGGCGGGTGCTGCGCTTCTGGGAGCACGAGGACTTCGCGGCCGCGGCCCAGGCGGTCGAGCAGACGGTGCGGGCCTTGCCGAGGGCGCCGGGCTCGGCCGGGCCGCCGGGTTATCAGCCATTGCCAGGCGGGGCCGGTCAGGGCGAGGATGGCGGGCATGGCCAGGTAGCGATAGCGCGGTTGGACCTCGATGACGAGATGCACGCAGGCGTAGGCCACCACGAACAGGCTCAGGAAGACCGCCAAGGACGGTAATCGCGGCGGGGACGGCCAGCGGCGGCGACTCAGCAACAGGACCGCGCCGATGCCGCTCACCGCCACGGCCGGCAAGAAGACGCCCCGCTCGATCAGCACCAAATAGTGCGCGACAGTCGTCGAGTGTTTGTCGGGGATCGCGTAAACCGACTGGTAGTCCGGCTGGGGCCAGAACTGGAAGGTGGACGTGTCCTGCTGCGCCCAGAGCAGGCTGACCTGCCGCTTCGCCACCGGTGCCCAGGTCTGCGGAAGTCTGGCGACGGCATCGTCCAATAACCCCTGGGCGGCCTGGCGAGCGTCCGGCCGCGGGACCGGCTCGCGCATCCCGAGGCTGGTCGGGTCGATGCCCTCGGGCGGCTCCAGACCCCAGATGAACTTCCATTCCGGCAGGTGGTTGGCCACCCCCTGGGGATTGATGCCGCTGGCTTTGACCGCCACTCCGGCCGCGCCGCCGACTGCGGCGTACACGCCCAGAGCCACCGCCGCGGCCGCGATCGGCCAGCCGAATGGCCGCCAGCCGGTCCCGCGCTGGCGCCCGACCAGTGGTGTCAGCGCCAAGGCGGCGGTCAGCGAGAGGCATACGATCACCCCGGCCGGACGGGCCAGGTTCCCCAACTGCATGATCGCCCCGCCCGCCGCCACCAGCCCCCAGCCTGGGGCGGCGGGCAGGCGGCCAGCGCCGCGCAGGACCAGATACGCCCCGAGCAGCAGGAGGAAGGCCGACAGATGGTCGTTCGTCAGGGCGGCGGCCTCTAGGTACGGTCCGGGATAGGCCAGGTAAGCCAGGCCGGCGAACAGCCCGGCCGCCGTCGACCCGGTGATTCGGCGGGCGAAGCCAAACACCAGCAAGTTGGTTCCGGCCATCGCGGCGGCGCTCACCACCAGCAGAGGCACGGTCGAACCGCCGAAGACTTTGAGCATGAACGCCTCGTAGATGGCGAAGGGCGTCTGGTAGGCGAAGAAGAACCAGTAGGGCTGCTCCGCAAATGAATAGTCGCCCGCGTTGATGGACTGCGCCGCCTGGAAAATGGTCAAGAAGTCGGATCGCTGCTGGATTCGCCAGTGCAGCGCAAACACCGCTTTGACAAGGAAAAACACCGCGAATAGGGCGAGCGCCGGGGGCGGGGCCAATCTCCTCGCCCGCAGGCGGCGCCAGGCCGCCGCCAGGTTTCGGCCCGCCAAGCGCCACAGCCCCGCAGCGGCCAGGCCAACCGCCGCCGAGCCCACCCACCAGGGCCAGAACACCTGCCCCGACCCCAGCAGCAACGCCACCAAACCGATCCCCGCCAAAACCGAGCCCGTTCCCAGCGCCAGCGCCCACCGAGCTAGCCGCCCCAGAACCGTCTCCTCCACCCTGGGCACTCTACCTGGTTGCGCAGACAGCCAAGCCTCCGCACCAAACCCTCCTGGCCAAACTAGATCGCACCTGGACCTCGGCGGGTTTGGTCGGTGGCGGATGTCAGCGTTCGGGAGCTTCACAGATTAGACTCAGGTTACGCCCAGGAACCGGCTCCGCCTGGCGGCGTGGCCCTGCGGACGTGGACATCTGAGGCTCCCCGCTCAGGAGGCGATAGACGATGAGTCAGTCAAGGTTTGACGAAGCCCGCAGTGCTGGTCGGCGTAACCGAAGGGCGCGCTCCACCGGGTCTGGCCCGCAATGGGGCGGCCGGTTGCGCCGGGCCGTTGTCATGGGGGTTTGCCTGGCGGTGGGCGTTTTGGCCGTCGGCCCGCCGGTTCTCCCGGCCGAGGCGGTGGAGCCTTGGGCCGGATTGTTGGACGTGTCGGTGGACCGGCCGGTGGTGGACGCCTCGGAGCCGGAAGCGGTGTTGCGGGTGGCGCCGTCGGTGCGGGTGACGTCGCCGTTTTCGATGTCGGTGTACACGTCGGCCGGCCGGCGGGTGGGCTATTGCGCGGCGTCGAACTCTGCTTGCCGGGACGGGTGGGACCTGCCGGTGTCAGTCGGCAATTCCACGGCCGAAGTGTTCGAGGTGTTCGTGGCTTCCGAGCACCCGTCCGGCCGCTTCCCAACCAAGGACGTGTCGGCCCGTGGCTCAGTGCGGGTCGAGAACGTGGGCTGGACCGGTTCTTTGGCGGTCTCGGCCGATCGCGAGCTGCTTGACGCCTCCACCGCCGCGACTGTGGTGAGGGTCGCGCCGTCGATCCGGGTGGTGGCGCCGTACTCCATGTCGCTGTATGACGAGGCCGGCAAGCGGGTGGGGTATTGCCAGGCGTCGAACTCCTCGTGCCGGGACGGCTGGAGCGTCACGGTCAACGTCGCCAATTACACTTCGAAGACTTACACGGCCTATGTGGCGACCTCGCATCCGGCGGCCCCGCCGTCCGATGGCGTGGCGGCGTCCGGCTCGGTGGTGGTCGCGAATCAGGGCTGGGTCGGGTCATTGGCCGTCGAGGCGTCGCGAAGCGTTGTGGACGCCTGGGATCCGAAGTCCTCGATCGTGGTGACGCCATCGATCCGGGTGGTGGCGCCGTACTCCATGTCGCTGTATGACGAGGCCGGCAAGCGGGTGGGGTATTGCCAGGCGTCGAACTCCTCGTGCCGGGACGGCTGGAGCGTCA
>JAIROU010000293.1 GCA_031257375.1 Bifidobacteriaceae bacterium | reverse complement strand
GCCCTCCAAGGCCGGGTCCAGGCCGAGATGGACCAGCTTCGCGCCGCCGCCCAGGCCGAGGCCGACCAGATCCGCGCCGCCGCCGATGACGAGGCCGAGGCAGTCCTCGGCGCGGTCAGGGCGGAAATCGACCGCGAGTTGACCGCCGCCGAGCGTTACGCCATGGCCCAGCGCGCCCGAGCCGCCGAAGAGGCCGGTCAAATCCGGTCGATCGCCCAGGGCGAGACCCGGGTGGAGCGGGCCGAGGCCGAGGACTATTCGCGCCAGGTCCGCGAGCAGGCCGACGCCGACGCCTCGGTCCGCCGCTCAGAAGCGCTCATCTACGCCTCCAAGACCCGCGAGGACGCCGAGCGCGACGCCTCCACCCTGACCAGCCGCGCCCGCGTCGAGGCGGCGCAGATCCGGACGGAGGCGCACCAGACCGCCACGGCCGCCAAACTGGCGGCCGACGAGTTCGCCAAGAGCCGCCTGGCCGAGGCCCGCGCCGAGGCCGAGGCCTTGACGGTGGCCGCCCGCGCCGAGTCCTCCCTGGTCCTGTCCGAGGCCCGGGCCGAGGCCGACATGCTGATCACCCACGCCCGCGAGGAGGTGGCGCGGGTCGAGCGGGCCATCGCCAACCGCACCGAGGTCAACCTGGCCCGCTTGGCCGAGGACCGCGAGCGCTCGATCAAACAGGCCGAAATGGTCCTGGCCGGTCCGACGGAGCAGCGGTCCGCCGCCACCCAGCAACTGCTCGAGGCCCAGGAGCAGGCCGCCCGGATCATGGCCCACGCCGACGAGTACGTAGAAGTGCTGACGGCCGGGGCGAAGGAGGAGGCCGATCAGTTCCTGGCCGCCGCCAACGCCGAGGCCACCCAGACCATGGACCAGGCCGTGGCCGACGCCCAGGAGCACCGCCGGACCGCCCAACTGACCATCGACAAGCTCGAGGTCCAGCGCCGGGCGCTCGACAACTACCTGGCCCGGTTGCGCCGCCTGGTCTCCCGCAACCTCGGCGGCGCCTGAGGACCCTGGCCGCCTTTACCTGGCGCGGGGGCCGGGCGGTCCGGGCCACAATGGGGGCATGGTTTTCGCTCCCCCGTCTTTTCCCGGTTTGGATCCCCTGCCCGCCCTGTCTCGGCCGGATCTGCTGGCCCCGGCCACTTTCGAGGCTTTGTCGCGTTGGTTCGCGGCCGTGCCCGATGCCGCTGATGTGGTTGGGGTGGCGCCGATCGACCCAGCCTTGTCCGACACGGCCGCTTTGACCGAGGCCTTCGGCTTGGCGCCGGACGCCTCTGTCAACTGCGTGGTGGTGGCCGGCCGACGGGCCGGCCTCGAACGGGTGGCCGGGGCGGCCGTTCGGGCCGTCAGCCGGGCCGATGTCAACGGCGCCGTCAGGCGGCTGCTGGACGTGCGCAAGGCCTCCTTCATGTCGGCGGACCAGGCCGTCGCCCTGACGGCCATGGAGTACGGCGGCATCACCCCGATCGGCCTGCCGGAGGGCTGGCGCGCACTGATCGACCGGCGGGTGGTCGACGGCGGCCCGGCCGTCATCGGCGCCGGCGTGCGGGCGGCCAAACTGGTCCTGCCGGGCTCGATCCTGGCGACCCTGCCCGGCGCCGAGGTAATCGACGGTCTGGCCCTACCAGCCAGTTAAGCGAGCACCCGGCGGTAGAACTCGCGCAAGAGGCGGGCGGTCACGTTGGGGCCCTCGAGCGGGCCCAAGTGGGCCACACCGGTCAGAACGGTCAGGCTGGCGGTCGGGCCGAGGGCGTCGACCATGGCCTCGGCCTGGGCGACCGTGGCGAAGGGGTCATCGGCCCCGGCCACGACGCTGGCCGGCGTCCCGCTGGCCCGCAGCACAGCCATCGCGTCGGGCCGGCCGGCCATGGCCTGCTCGGCCCAGGCCACACCGCCGGGCGTGGCCTGGTCGATCCAGCCCTCGATCGTCTCGACCAGGCCCGGCGAGGTCGCGCGGCTAGTCGGCGAGACCATCTTCGAGGCCATCGGGCGCAGGATTTCGGTCGAGCCGGCCGCCAGCACTTGCCGGGCCGTCTCCAGGCGGCCGCGCCGCGCCTCGGGGCCGTCCGCCTCGGCCTTGGTGTGCATCAAGAAGACTCCGGCCAGCCGCTCCGGGGCGTCCCGCAGGATGCTCATGGCGACGTAGCCGCCCATTGAGACGCCCGCCACGACCGCCCGGTCGACCCCCAACTCGGTCAGCGAGTCGATCACGGCCCGCCCGGCCGCCTCGATGGTGGCGGGCTCGAGGGTCGGGCTGAAGCCGGCCCCGGGCAGGTCGAAGGCCAGGATCGGCAGCTCCGGCAGATCGACCGCCATCGGCCCCCACATCTGCGAGCTGAGCGGGAAGGCGTGCAGCAGGACCAGCGGCGCCTGGCCGGCCGGGACCAGCGGCCCGGTCTGGGCGGCCGACGCCCGCCCGGCCGCCGAAGGGCGCGAGGTCAGGTCGTCTTGCGCCCAAGAGTCGCGCGCCGGCCCGTCCAACGGCGCCGCCCCGCGCAAGCTGCCGGCCGCCCTGACCGCCAACATCGTCATCGTGCGCCTCCTTCGCCTCCGGGCCGGCCTGACCGCCCCGCCGGTTCACTTGTAGGTCTCGGCGGGGCCGTCCCACCGGGTCGGCAGCGGCCCGAAGCCCGGGCGGACAACCTCGACCACGGCGTCGAGGACTTGGCGGGTGGCCTTCTCGCCGATCCACAGGTGGCCCGCGCCAGGACCCTCGACCACTTTGGCGGCGGGCAGCAGGGCGA
>JAIROU010000273.1 GCA_031257375.1 Bifidobacteriaceae bacterium | reverse complement strand
CAAACCGCCGAACTGGTCGCCCAGGTCCTGGCCAGGGACCCGGCCCAGCCCGGGGTCACGCCCTGGGCGCCGATCCGGCCATGACCCCTCCGGGCAGCCTACGGCTGGCCGGACGCGACGCCCGGCCGGGGGCGGGTCTGACTTCCCAACTCAGCCCCGCCTGAAAACTCGGCTCAAGGCTCAAGCCGCAAAACCCTGCGGTTGGGCTAGAATGTTTACGTTGCCATTCCGCGCGGACCCCGTCTTCGCCCCGGCGCAACACAGACACAAGGCATCACAGAGAGGTCACCGATGACATCGCCCGGAAAACACCGCAAGCCCCTGATCACCGCCGCCTGCGCGGCCGCGCTGGCATTGGCGCTGGCCGGAGGGGGGCCGATCAGCCCGGCCCCGGCCTTGGCGGCCCCGGGACCCGGCATCACCATCACCCCGAACCCGTGGTACGCCTCCGAGCCGTTCGAAGGCTGGGGGACGTCCCTGGTCTGGTTCGCCAACGCCATCGGGACCTATCCCGACGAGCTGCGCCAGGAGCTCTATGACCTCGTCTTCACCGAGGAAGGCCTCGACCTGACAGTCGCCCGGTACAACGTGGGCGGCGGCAATTCGACCGACACCCCCAGCTACCTCCGGCCGGGCGGCGCCGTGCCCGGCTACTGGGCGCCAGACCCCACCGGCGCCCTCGGCCTCTACGACGGCGTCTCCACCGCCTACGCCGACCGCGCCAACCTGGCGGCCATCTGGGATCCGGACGACCCGACCCATTTCGACTGGACCCAGGACGCGGGCCAGCGGTGGTGGCTGGAGCAACTGGCCGAAGACGGCCAGTTGACCGCCCTGGAGGCGTTCGCCAACTCGGCGCCCTACTTCTTGACCAGTTCCGGGTACACCAGCGGCGGCACCAGTTCGACCGCCGAGAACCTTCCCGTCACGGCGCTTGACCAGTTCGCGGGCTACCTGGTGAAAGTCGTCGAGCACTTGGAGGACCAGTACGGGATCGAGTTCGACACGATCGACCCGTTCAACGAGCCCAACACGAACTATTGGAGCACCACCCTGACCAATGGCGTGCCGACCGGCGGGCGCCAGGAGGGCATGCACGTCGGCACCGCCCGCCAAGCCGCCATGATCACCGCCCTGGGCGCCGCCCTCGAGGGCGCCGAGACCGACGCGGTCATCTCCGCCATGGACGAGACCAACCCGGGCACCTTCCTGACCAACTGGAACAGCTACTCGGCCGCGGTCAAAGAACTGGTCGGGCAGATGAACGTGCACACCTACGGCACCGGCTCGCGCCCGCAGGTGATGGAGAAGTCCAAGTATGAGGACAAGTCCTTGTACATGAGCGAGATCGAAGGCGACTGGGCCGGTTCGGGCGGCTTCAACCCCCGGTCCATGGCCAACGCGCTGGGCTTGGCCGGACGGATCGCGGACGACCTGCGCGAGCTCGAGCCCGACGCCTGGGTGCTGTGGCAGCCGGTCGAGGACCTTTACAACATGGACGGGACCTACGACGACTCGGAGGACCTGAACTGGGGCTCGCTGTACATCGACTTCGACTGCCAGTACTACGGCGCGGAGATCCCGGAGAACTTCAAGTCCGCCCGCCGGGTGGCCCAGTCCGGCGGCGACCCGTCCGGCGTGGAGCCCTGCCACATCCTGGTGAACTCGAAGTTCAACGCGATGCGGAACTACTCCAACTTCATCCATCCCGGCGACCAGATCATCGCCGTCGACAACGCCAAGGCGACCGCCGCGGTCAACGCCCAGGGCGAGGCCCTGACCGTTGTCTACGCCAACTCCTCGACCGAGCCGGCGACGGTGACCGTCGATCTGGCCGGCTTCGAGAGCATCGGGCCGGGCGCCAGCGCCACCGTCTACGCATCGACCCAGCCGGCCGATTCAACCCTCGAAGCGGTCAAGGCCGCCGGGGTGGTCCCGCAGACCCCGGTGGCCGTTGACGGCGAGCAGCGCAACGTCACAGTCACCTTGCCGGCCCAGTCCGTCTCAACCATCGTGGTCGATGCCGTGGCCGGGGTTTCCGACCAGGCGCCAGGTCCGCGCGACGGCCAGACCTACCTCCTCAAGGGCCAGGGGTCGGGGCTGTTCCTGAGCGACGGCGGCGACCCGGAGGCGGACAACGTCCTGCAGATCCACGGCCTCGGAGAAGCGCCCGCGGGCGCCCTCGCCCAGGCCTGGACCTTCTACGAGGTCGACACCTCGAGCTGGAACCAGCCCCAGGCCAAGGCCTTCGTGTTGCAAAACGGCTCGGGCCAGTTCCTGACCGCGACCAGCGACGGCACGTCGCTTGAGACCCTGACCCGCGAGGCGGCGGCCGCCAATCCGAACGCCGTCTGGGTCGCCTCGACCACCAACGGGCGCGACTTCGGCTTCATGAACAAGGCGGTCGGCCAGTCGCTGGACGTGAACGGCCAGGCCACCGCCGCCGGCACGACGGTCGGGGTCTGGACCTTCTCCGGCGGATCCCACCAGTATTGGAGCCTGGCCAGCGTGGTGCCGACTTCTGTGGAGGCGCAGGTGCTGGCCACGCCAGTGGGCGTGGCGCCGACGCTGCCGGCCACGGCCACGCCGGTCTACAGCTTCGGGCCGGGCGCGCCGGGAGAGATCGTCTGGGAGGTCCTGCCGGCTGAGACCTGGGCCGTGCCCGGCGCCGTCGAGGTGACCGGCGCGGGGGTCGACCTGTGGGGATCCCAGTACACTGCCACGGCTAGGGTCCTGGTCGGACCCTACACCCAGACCGATCCCGCCCGGCTGAAGGTGGCCGCCGGCGCCTCGCTGGCCGATCTCCAGGCGCTCGCGCCGGCCGACGTGCCGGTGCGCGTGGGCGCCCTGGACGGGACCGTCGAGGCCCCGGTGGTCTGGGACTTCAGTGCCCTGGACGATTCATCTCTGAGCGTTGGCGACACGCTGGTGGCGGTGCCGGGAGCGGTGGCGTCGAACACGGCATCGGACCCGGACCTGCCGGCCTGGCTGTACGTCACCACCTTCGCCGGCTCGGCCCCGATCGAGAACCTGTGCACCAGCACGCCGTCCCACGTCAGCTCGGTGGCGGCGCACTACACCGAGGGCAGCTACGCCGCCAGCCGGACCTGCGACGGCTCCTTGTCCACCAACTGGTCGAACTGGCGCAGTTCGGGGTACAGCTCCGGCACCCTGACCTACACGCTCGACGCCGCCTACCTGCTGGGCGAGGTCCGGATCACGCCCGTCGAGCGGGCGCCTCTGACCGTGACGGTCGAGGTCAACGCCTCGGCCAGCGGCTCTAGCGGCTGGACCGAGACATCGGCCGGCTCGGTCGACGGCTGGAGCACCGATCTGGAAAAGGCCGTCGCCTTCGACCCGGTCGAGGCCCGGCGCGTGCGCCTGACCATGACCCTCGACAATTACACCAAGATCGCCGAGGTCGAGATCGAGGCGGTGTCCCTGCCGACCTCCGTCGCCGCCTTGGGCGACCTGCGCCTCGGCGGGGTGTCGATCGACGGCTTCGATCCGGACACCCTTACCTACGAGGTGGTTGGAACGCTGGCCGATCTGCCCCCGGTGACGGGGATCGCGGCCGACCTGGACGCCCAAGTGAGCGTCGCGGAGGCGACCGATCCAGACCGGGTGGAGGTGACCGTGACGGCCGAGGACCGGCAGGCCCAAGCCGTCTACACCGTCCTGTTGGCGGCGCCGGCCCCCCGGCTGGCGGACGTGCCGGTGACGGTCGGCGTCAGGTGCTTGGCATCGAAGGCCTACCTGACCGTGGTCGCCCAGAACGGCGAAGACATCCCCCTCGGCGTCGAGTTCGCGACCAGCTACGGAACCAAGGCCTTCGCCTCGGTGGCGGTGGACAAGTACGCCTCCCACGCCTTCACGACCCGATTGGCCAAGCTGCCGGCGGGCCAGGTCCAGGTGACGTTGACCGGCGTCGACGCCTCCGGCGAGCCGATCGGGGTTGAGCGGGCGGTACCGTACTCCGCGGCCACCTGCTGAAGCGGCACCCGCTGAAGCGGCACCCGCTGACGCGGCGCGGGCGGGGAGGGTCGCCCTCCCCGCCCGCGTCCGCCCGGCTTCGGCCTGCACCAATTGGTCGGACGCCCTGAGGTGCGCGGCCAGGAGCGGGACGGCGAAGCGGACCAGGCCGCGGCCGGCCGGCCCGATGACTTCGGCGGCGACCAGGCGGGCGCGGTACTTGGCCATGAAAGACCGCGGCCGCCCATTCGGCGGCCGATCTCGGCGATCGGGACCGCGTCGCCCCCGGCGGCCGCCATGGCTCGGAGAAAGGCCCGGTCGACCGGCGACAGGTCGGCCAGCGGCCCTGATCGGCTCCCTCAGCGCGGCCGCGACCAGGCAGTCCGCCACCGGCGCGAGTCGGCCAGGATGGCGGGCAACGCGGTCTCAGTCAGGGAGGCGACCAGCCCGGCCCGCGCCGTCTCCGAGACCACGACCCAGCCGGCCTCGCGGGCGACGTCCTCAAGCGCGGTCAGCAGCACCGTCTTGCCGACGCCTCGCGTGCCGGTCGCCAGAACGGCCCGGTGCGGGTCGCCCGGCCCGCCGCACAGCGGCTATCTCGGCGTCGCGGCCGACCAGCAGCGGTGGGACGGCGCCGAAGGTCGGGGTGAATGGATTGTTCATGGCGCTCCCAAACGGGTGAGTGGCGGATGCGGGCCTTCATGCTCTTTCATAGTTGTTCATCATTGGGTGCTAATCGGTATGATTCTCGGCCGCCGCGTCTGGCTGGCGGGACCCGGGCAGGCCGACTTGACTTGGGCATGGCCGCAAAATGATAATCATTCGCGTGTTCGCCGCCGGATTCCGCGCCCGCCTGAAAGCCCGACCCGCCGCCGACAGCGACCGCCCAGTCGGCCGGGCAGGGGCAAGCACTCGCCCGATGCCGCCCGGCCGGCCGGTCCGGCATGTCGGCGCCACTCCAGCCCGACCCGCCGCCCTCACCTCGCCCGTCGCCAGGGCCGCGGCCCCGGTCCTGGCATTGGGCCTGGCCCTGGGGTTGGCCGGTTGCGGGGCGCCGGCCGGCTCGGGCGGTCCAAGCGGCCAGGCGGCGGGTGGGCCGAAGGTGATGGCCTCCTTCTACCCGCTCCAATGGCTGACCCAGCGGGTGGCCGGGGACGCGGTGACGGTCGGCTCGCTGACGCCGAAGGGCGCCGAGCCGCATGACTCGGAGTTGGAGTTGTCCCAGGTCTCGGCCCTCGGCCAGGCCGATCTGCTGGTCACCTTGGGCGGCTTCCAGGCCGCCGTCGATGACGCGGTCCGGTCCAACCCGCCGAGGGAGGTGCTCGACGCCGCCCCGCTGGTCCAGCTCGAGGACGGCGACCCCCACTTCTGGCTCGACCCGACCCGGCTGGCCGAGTTGGCCGCCCCGATCGCCGAGGCCCTGGGCCGGGCCGATCCGCATGGCGCCCAGGGCTACGACTCCCGCGCCGCCGCCGTCGCCGCCGAACTTGAGGACCTGGATCGGGAACTGGCCGAGGGCTTGGCCGGTTTTCAGGGCGCGGTCCTGGTCACGACCCATGCGGCCTTCAGGTATTTCGCCGGGCGTTACGGCCTTGAGACGGTCTCTGTGTCCGGGGTCGACCCGGAGGCCGAGCCGAGCCCGGCCCGCATCGCGGATGTGGCCGAGCAATTGGCCGATCTGCCGGTCAAGACCATCTACTTCGAGGACCAGGCCTCCCCCAAGACGGCCGAAGTCCTGGCCGAACGCCTGGACCTGGCCACCGGCATGCTCAGCCCGCTCGAGAACGACGCCTCCGGCGACTACCCTGACGCCATGCGCGCCAATCTGGCCGAACTCCAATCCGGCCTGGTGGCCCCTTGACCGGCCGCCGCCCCCCGGCCAGTCGCCAGGCCCGGTCCGCGGCCCGGCCCGGCGCCCGGTTGGCGGCTCAGCCCGCGCCGGACGCCCCGCCCACGTCCGCCGATGCCGCCGACCGTCACGCCGAGCGCCCCGAGCGGTTGGCCGAGGCCGCCGGGCTGAGCGTCAACCTGGGCGGCAACCGCGTCATCGGCGGCATCGACCTGGCGATCGCGGCGGGCGAGCGGGTCGGCCTCCTCGGCGCCAACGGGTCCGGGAAG
>JAIROU010000272.1 GCA_031257375.1 Bifidobacteriaceae bacterium | reverse complement strand
GTTCGGCCTGCGCCCGATGCTGGCCGACAACAGCCTGTCGCCCAAGCCGAACCCGCCGAGCGCGCCCGTCAGCCAGTCACCCCACCCGCCCAGCCCGTCGGCCCCGGACGAAGCCGAACCCGACCCTGAGACGGTACCCGGCTACGCCCCGGATTTCATCGCCGAACCGGACCTGGGGGACAAGATCGACCTCAGCGCCGCGTTCGACCGCCAGTACGAGCAGATTCGGCTCGGATACCAGACCGTGATCGGCGACCAGGTGGCCGTTTACGGCCAAAGCGCGGAAGAACCCAACCCGAAGGAAGACCAGGGCCAGGCGTCCGCCGCCGTGGCCATGGTCTCGCTGTCGAGCGGCCAGCCGGTCTGGGACCGGGCCGTCGACTTGGGCGAGGCGACCGGCTTGGCCAGCCCGTACCTGTCGAGCCTGACCCTGGACGCCGCCGGTTCCATCCTGATCGCCTGCCTCCAGGACCCCTACAACCAGGACGCGCCCGTCACCTACGTCATGATCTCCCCGGTCGGGGAGGTCCTCGGCACGGCCGCCCCGGGCGCTATCACGGCTGGAGAGTACCTGGTCACCTGGGATGACGCGGAAGTCCGAGTCGCCCGGACCGCCAGCCCGGACGCCGAACTATGGAGAGCCGCCGTGTACACGAATCCGTGGGGCTACCCCGGTTACGGCGCCTTGGCCGGTCCCGATGCCGTCTACGTGCTCTCGGCCGAGGGCTTCCGCTCCGCCAGCGACGGGCGCCCGCTGGGTTGGGCGCAGAGCCAGACCGTCACCTACGCGGCCACCGCCGAGGGCTGGATCCTGCGCCTGACCGGGGTGGGGCGCGAGTCGGGCGGCTCGGTCATGCGGATCGACCCGGACGGCGGCGCGGAACTGTGGGCGGCCGAGGTCCCGGCCGACCTGACCAACTTTTACACGGCATCGGCCGACGGGGCGATCGTGATGGCGGACGCCGACCGGCTGACCGCCCTCGACCCGGACAGCGGCGAGGCTCGCTGGTCCGTCCCCCATTCGATCACCTGCGCCCGGCCGCTGGTCATGGCGGACGGCTCGCTGCTGGTCCTGAACAACTGCGTGCCGGCGCCGCAGACCGGGCTGGCCGTGTTCTCGGCCGCCGACGGCGCCGAGCGGTTCCACTCCGACGCCGGGCTCGGCCAGGACTGGGCGCTGGGCGGACGGGTCTTTTACACCGCCGCCGAGGACGCCTTGGTCGCCTACGACCTGGAAGACGGCGGCGCGACACTCTGGCGCCTGCCGATCGACGGCGCGGACGTCTTCGCCGCCCAGGGCAAGCTGTTCGTGGAAAGCGGCGGATTCATCCAACAGGTCATCCGCCTCTAGCCCCTTGGGGGTGCGTTCCCATCGAAACGAGTCGCGGCTATTGATGGAGGCGCCGTCCCCAGTAGCGCTGGACAAGCAGAGTCCCGGGGCGGGCAAAATGATCGCCCGCACAAGGTGTGTCTCCGACGGCAATCGGGCGCGAGCGACGTCTCCGGCTTCCCTGTCGTCAACTGGGTGACTTGCTCAGTAGGCGGGCAGGCGGTCGCAGAGCTCTTCGGCCAGGCTGATCAGTTCCTCGACTCGCACCAGGTCGGCCTCAACTTCTTCGTAGGTTACTTCGGGCGCCCCGGCTTGGCCGGATTCGATCTCGTTCCGGCGTGACCGAATCCGGTTGAACGGGCGCAGTTTCTGGCCCAGGGGCGGGTCCAGTTGGGCGCGGACCGCGTCGTAGAGGGCGAGATGGCCGCCTCGGCTGGTCGAACGCAGACCTTGGACCTGTAGCAGGGCGACCAACGCGCGCCGCGCGGCATCGTACGCCAACACATAGGCGGCATCGGGGTCTGAACTCAGTACCGACAAAGCGGTGGTGGTTCGCTTGCGAGCGCGTCCGAGTTGGTCGGCTGCGGCCTGACGGGACGCGGGCACCCGCTCCAGCCGACCCTCAGCGATTAGCGAGTCGATAGTCGTGCGCCCTTGGTTCCAGCGGTTCATCTGGCCTTCTCCCCCACGGGGAGGCGGACAATGGGGCCAGCCTTGACGGCGGCGATGAACGGGTCGTCGGCCGGGCCGCTCCAGGCGGCGTCGCTGACTCTATGGGCGTTGACTGGGCGCGCCAACCGGCCGGACGCTCGTTCCATCCGGTCGAACAGATCGTCCCTGTCAGGTTGGCCCACGATCAGCACGTCCACATCGGCCGGGGGCGGGCCTGGGGAGCCCTCGTGCCGGGCGGCCCAAGACCCGTAGATGAAGGCTTGATTCACCCCGTCAAGGCCGGCCAGTTCCTCGGCCACGACCGGCAGCGGGCCGAAGGTGGCGGCCATCAAATCGGCCAAGGGTCGGTAAACCGGCGTGTCCGGGCGGGCTCTTATCAGGCGCGTCCGCCCAGCTCTGCGTTCTTGCGCGATCCCCGCCTCGACCAGCCGATCCGCTTCGCGCATGACGGCCGTGACAGACACTCCGAACGCCGCGGCCAATTCGGACAGCGTGTACTCGCCGTCCGGGTGCAGGAGCAGGCGGGATAACATCTCCCCTTGCAGCGGAGAACGCAAGATCGGCAGCAGGGCCGGGGGCGTTTTCATTGGACGCAGTTTATCATGCGTCAAATGTAAAATGAAGCCGACCGCCGCTTCGCGACTGGAGCCGCTGGGCGGCCTTGCCGATGGGCGGCCTTGCCGATGGGCCGGGCCGCCGCTGGTCGGGTTCGCCGCTGGTCGGGTTCGCGGTCCGCCGCCGTCGACTGATCTGGCGAGTCCGGCCCGCGGAGGCGCGCATGCTACTCTGTATGCGTGAACGCAGCCACGACGCAGGCGCCGCCGCGGGCGCGCCGCCAGGCGGAAAAGTCCCAATCGACCTCGATCCGGGTGGCGAAGGCCACCCGTGACATCCTGGCGCGGGAAGCCGCCGAGGCCGGGATCAGCTTGGCGGCCTACCTGGACCGGGTGGCCGCCGAGGCGGAACTGCAGCGCGTGTTCGCCGAGTACCGCGAACACGCGCTGATCGCGCTCCAAGACCCCGAGTTCGTCGAGGAGTTGATGGACTGGGAGAACGCGGACTTGGGCGTGGACTACGGCGACGACGATTGGCCCGAGTTCAATGAGCGCTGACGCGCCGGCCGCCCCGCGTCCGAGCCGCCAAGAGATCTGGCTGGTCGCGATGGGCGCGGCCCGCCCGGGAGAGATCGGCAAGACCCGCCCGGCCGTGGTCGTGTCCCGCGACGAGTTGCAGACCGGCAGCCCCTACGACCGCATCACTGTGGTGCCGTTCACCGCTAACCCGCGTCAAATCCCGGATCGGGTGAGGATAGCCTTGCCCGCCGCCGGTGGGCTGCTCAAGGCAAGCGTGGCGCTCTGCGACGCGCCGTTCGCCGCCGCGCCATCCCGCTTCTTGCGGCGCCTGGGCCGCCTGGCGGACCTGGACTTCTCCAAGATCCTCGCCGCCCGCGCGCTGGTCGAGGGCTGGCCCGCAGCCACCCCCGTCCTACGGTCTCCGTCCTAAAACCCCTGGGCAAGCCGCGACCTTGAGGATCGCCCCCCCCGCCGCTTCAGGCGGCCGCAGACGAGGCGTCCGAGCGCGGGCGGCGGATTGGTCCAGCGGGTCTCGTCCCCCGCCCCCCTTGAGGGTGCGAATCCCGAGTGTGTCGTTGAGTGTGCCGTTGAGCGGAAGGGTCATCCGCAGTAACATGGTGTCGGCTGGGCCCTGGTGGACCGTAACGCTGGCCACGCACCCAGATTGTCGCGGGAGCGACCAGGCGGAGGTGGTGGCTGCAGGCCTGGTAAGCGGCCCAATGCGGAACTGATAGGGGGCTGGATGAGCGGGTCGGATGCCCGGCTCGGACCGTCGGGAGTGAGTGGGCGGTGCTCTGCCGATTCTTACAGATGCAGGGTTGCGGGGTTCGCTGCCCTGCTGGTTGTCTCCGGGTGCAGTGGTGTCTCGCAAGACGGTGGCGGCCCTTCGGGTGGCGTGACTGCGGAGAGCTATCGTGCCGCTGTTGAGGCTGCCCGAGTGTGCATCGTCGAAAAGGGCTTCGAAGTGAGCGAAGTGTTTGACGCCTCCATACGGGGGATGCTGACTTTCGTGATCGAGGGCGGGGAAGAAGCAAAGGTCGATGAGGCGTACGACGAGTGCTACGACGCACACTTGGCGACTATCGAGAGTCAATGGTTCCACGCTAATATCCCGACTGGCGCCGAGCGCGACGCAATGTTTGCCGAGCTCATCGCTTGCCTGGGTGAGAATGGCGTCACCGGTGTGACCGCCGCGATGGCCCAGCAGGAAATCGTGGACGCAATCGCAGACCAAGTGCTGTCAGATGACTCGAAGTTTGGTGCGAGTCTCTTCTGCATGGATGAGCACGCCGCACTGTTTCCTGAGGACATGTACCCATCCCGATGATTCAACGCAAGCAGCGCGCGGCTCTCCGGATTGCGGGCAATCACCTGCGCCACCGCCAGGCGTCCGGCCGAGAAATGCCCGGCTGATGCGTGCCGGTCGTTCAGCAGTGGCTTGCGCTTTAGGAGCCATGGTCTTGGCGTGCGGCTGTTTCGTCGCGGTCTGGGTAATGGGACGACCGATACCGTCAAGCGTTTCGGCGCCACGAGAGCCGGCGTTCGCGACCATTCAAGAGGTTTCTTTCGACAACAACAGGGCCGCTGAGATCGAAGCCACGATTGTCGAGGGCTACGCGGTTCTGTCGCCTGGCGGCGGCAGCATGGTGACCGCCGTGAGCGTTGCCGTGGGCGATACGGTTCGGGCTGGGGCGCAGTTGTATTCGGTCGACGGGGTCGCGGTCTGGGCGGTTGCCGGTGTCACTCCGTTGTATCGGGCATTGGGTCCGGGAGACAAGGGCGGGGATGTTGAGACCCTCCAAGCGTTTCTGAATGCTTACTTCGCGGATGATCGCCTCGCGGTGACGGGTAAGGTCGACGCCGATACAGGGCGGGCGATTCGAGAATGGCAGGACAACACAGGGATGGAGCCGGACGGCACGGTCGATCCGGGCCAGTTCGCCCTGATCGGCGGTGAATTTGTGGCGCGCGAGGTGTCGGTGGCCGTCGGAATGCCCGCCCCCGCCCTCGGCACGGTTGTGGTTGCAGGGGCTGATCGCCTTGGTTCGTTGCGGGTGACGGCTTCGGAAGACGTCACGGCGGGAGAATACATGTTTGTGGCATCAGGCGAGCAACTGAGAGTGCAATTGGACGGTGGGGAGTGGACGGCGGCAAACCATGATGAGGCATTGGCGTTCGTCTTGGCGTTTGACGCCGCGTCTTCAGGCGATGGGTCGCAGCCAGGTGGAGGCACGGGCGTTGGAGCAGGAGACGGCGTCCGCGATGTCGTAGTGGAGGGCCGGCTGGCTCTGGCCACCCCCATCAATGTGGCTGGGTTGCCGCCGGCGGCGTTGGTGTCGGGTTCAGAGGGGGGCGCGTGCGCCTGGTTGCTCCGAGAGGGAGTCTGGGAAGACGAGACGACGAGGGCCGCTGGCGACGGCCGCAGCGCCGAGACGTTGACTGAGATGGTTGGAGGAATCGACGTGGTGGGCATTTCCTTGGCGGGCTCCGCGTTGGTCGCAGATGGCACCCTGGCCGGCAGGAACGTGCTGCTGGACCCGGCGAGCTTTGTGGACACCGCGGCATGTCGTTGAGGGCGGTCGGCCTAAGTTTCGCCTATCCGCACGGCGAATTGCTCCTCAAAGACCTTGACTTGGCAGTGCCCTGGGGCACGAGTGCCGCGATCATGGCACCGTCCGGAATCGGCAAGAGCACGCTGCTGGCGGTGCTTGGCGGACTGCGGCGCCCGAGCAGCGGCTTTGTGGAAATCTCACCAGATGGCGGCCCGGCACACGCATCGCCGGAGACAGTCCGTCCGGCGGTGGCATGGGTGTTCCAGTCGATGCAGCTACTGTTGGGAAGGACGGTCCTGGACAACGTGGCGCTGGTCGGAATGCCGAGGGGGTTTGACCGCGCACGGGCGGAGGGATTGGCCTATGTTGAATTGAGGCGCTTCGGTGTTGATGCGTTGGCGCATCGCCTTGTGCGCTCGCTGTCCGGCGGCCAACGTCAACGAGTCGCGCTGGCGCGCGCGGCGATGGCCGATCCGTTGGTCGTGCTGGCCGACGAGCCCACGGCCAACCTTGACCGTGCCAGCGCTCTCGGAGTCGCCGAGGTCCTGATCGGCCAGTTTTCCCGGGCGTCGGTGGTGGTTGCCACCCATGATCCGGCGGTGGCGCGGCTGGCCTCGGTGGCCTACCTCCTGCGAGATGGCCGGGTTGAGACGGCGGAACTATGAATCGGCCCATGCGCGGTGTCAACGAGGGTGGAGCTCGCTCACGCTGGCGCCTGGGAGACTTGGTCGAGGAGGCGTGGCGCCGGCTGCGCCTGCCGGACCTATTCGCCGCGCTCCTGTCTGCCTCCCTGGCGGCCGGGATCGTGATTGTTGGAGCCTTGGATCTTGGCAGGGCGACCGACGCGGCGAAAGCCTGGATTGCCGCTGGATCCACGGTGTTCGAGATCACCGCGCAGCCCGACGAGAATGGGCTTGAGAGCCTTGATCCGTTCGCCTGCGCCGCCATTGAAGGTAGCCCGAGCGTCATCGCCGCCGGCGCTTCCCGCGGACAAGCTCCGGACCTCAAAGTCGAGTGGGAGCCCAGCCAATCGGAAGTCCGGATCTGGGACCTCACCGTCGAGGCGGTCTCGGTGTGGTGGCCGGACATGCCGCTCGCGGGAGGTCTCTTCGCGGGTGCGGACTTGTCCTCGCGCACCGGCATAGGCGCTGGTTCGGTGGTTAGCTCTAACGGCGAAGGAGCCGTCTTGGCGGGGGTGCTGCCAGCCACGGTCCTCCCCGACTCCTGGCGAGCAGCAGTTGTCAGGACGGTCCCACCGGTCTCGGAAGGAAACTGGAGTTGCTGGATGCGGCTGGACCCCGCCGCCGTCGATTTCGCCCCGGAGATCGCAAACTCCGGCTACCCTGCCCAGCCCGTTGTGGTCACCCCATATGCCAAAGCCGACGAATTGTACACGGACCCCGCCTCGATCCTCCTCGAGGGCCCCGGACGGTGGGTGTGGTGGGCCGCGGTGGCGGTGGTGACGGTGTTGGAGATCCTGCTGGGACTGGCCGGTCGCCGTGAAGCAGGGATTTACCGAGCCACCGGCTCGCGCCACCGGGACCTGTGGGCGATGGCGACAGTCCGCAGCATTGTGGTGATCGGCCTGCCGGTCACGTTGGCGACCACCGGCGCGATCGCCGCGACACTTCTGATGGCAACCAGCGTCCTAGACTTCGCTTCGCTCTGGTACGTGGTCCAGCCTGTCTGTCTCTACGCGCTCGCGACGCTGGCCATATCACCTGCGACTGTTGTCACTTCGGCAAGCGGAGCGGTGGTTGTCGCGCTCGACCATCAGCCCTGACTCCGGTGAGTTCCGATCTGGCTTCCCGCCAGCTGATCTTCCCACGGCCTGGCGCAAGCCAGTCGCAAGCTCTGCGAGAGCATTGACCAGGCAGTTGGGGGCATCTCTGGACGCGGAATCGCTGCTTGCTGTTTGTCCCCCTTCGCTTCCATCTCTCGGCGCGGTCGGCACAGGTGACGCCCCGGGGATTTAGGGAGTCCGCTGGTTCGGTGACGGTCGCTGGCCGCGCGGTCCCCGGACGGGGCGGGGGGCCTGGGAGAATGGGGCGGTGCCTGCCGCGACCTTGAGGATCGCCTACCCGCCGCAGCTGCCCGTCAGCGGCCACCGGGATGAGATCGTCAGCGCCATCGCGGCCAACCAAGTCGTGATCGTGGCCGGGGAGACCGGGTCCGGCAAGACGACCCAGATTCCCAAGATGCTGCTGGAGATGGGTTACGGGGGCGGCCGGGCGGACGCGGCCGTGGCGGTGGACGATGCCGCCGGCTCGCCTCGCCGCCGCCAGCCCGCCAGCGCTCCTGGTCGCCGGGGCCGGATGATCGCCCACACCCAGCCCCGGAGGATCGCGGCGCGGGCGACGGCCGAGCGGATTTCGGAGGAACTCGGCACCGCGCTCGGCCGGGCGGTTGGGTACCAGGTCCGGTTCACCGACCATTCGTCGCCGGAGACGCGGTTGAAGGTGATGACCGATGGCGTGCTGCTGGCGCAGCTTCAGCGCGACCCGGAGCTCAGCGCCTACGACGCGATCATCATCGATGAGGCGCACGAGCGGTCGCTCACCATCGATTTCCTGTTGGGCTATCTGTCGAATCTGCTGCCGCGGCGCCCGGATCTGAAACTGGTCATCACTTCCGCGACCATCGACTCGGAGTT
>JAIROU010000243.1 GCA_031257375.1 Bifidobacteriaceae bacterium | reverse complement strand
TCCAGGGCGGCGATCACGTCCGTGGCGAAACGATCCGCCAGGACAACGCTGGCGGCGCCGCTCAAACCGATCTGCTGGTCGGGCCGTTCGGCCAGCAGGGCGCGGGCCGCCACCAATCCATCTCGCCCAAGAGCCGCGATCCGCCAGCGCGGGTGGGCCACGGCGTCCAGGGCGGCCAGTTCCGCGCGGACTCCGCAACGACTGAGCACCAGGTGATCCAGCTCGGCCAGAACCAACTCGCTGACCACGAACGGGCCTTCCATCTGTGCGAGGGCGGCCACCACGGCGGCGTGGCCGGGCTCGGCGGCGTCGAGGTGGGCGAGCAGGGCGCTGGTGTCGACGATCACCATGAGCCGAATCCGGCCAGATTGGCTCGGGCGTCGCGGGCGATCCCGGCCCCGCCGCTGAACACCCCGCTCGGCGGCATTTCGGAACCGCCGTCACCGATGAAGGCCCGCAGGGCTCGCCGGATCAGGTCGGCCTCCGACACCCGTGCGGCGGCCGCTTCGCCTTCGATGGCGCGCTTCAAGTCGTCCGGAAGATACACGGTGGTCTTGTTCACGCAACATATGGTGCCGCGCATGGCACTTAGGCGCCGGGCGCCCGGGTGACGGGGTGCCCGGGCGCTGGGGTGTCCGGCAGGCTGCGGCGGTGCCGCCCGCACATGGCGCCAGGCGCCATGTGCGGGCGACCGCGGCGGGCGGGGGCGCAGTCTGGCTAGCTGATGGCGGCGGCGAAGATGATCAGGGCGATGGTGGCGGCGATGGATAGGGCGAGCCAGATGTAGCCGAGTATCAGCCCGGCCAGGGCCATGCCGGCGCCGTTGTCCCCGGTGCGGCGAATCTGCGAGCGGGCGATGTGGCCGAAGATGATCGACAGGACCGACCCGCCGATGATCCCGGTGACGAGCGAGAAGATGGCGAGCGGGTTGGTGCGCGGCTCGGCCGGGACCATTATTATCCCGGCCGGGCCGTGGGGGTCGTAAGGGCCGGCGTATTGGCCGGCCAGGCGCATCTGGGCGGCTATGGCCTGGGCGCGCCGGGCGTCGAGCTCGGCCTGCCGGGCTTGGCGCTTCGGCGCGCGGAGGTCGACCACCCAGGTGCCGGACACCTTGTCGTACCAGGACCGCTTCGGCGGGCGGCCGGCCGCCAGGGTGATGACAGCCACGACCAGGACCAGCAGCGGTATCGGGGCCACCAAGATGAGGACCATATCGAGATCGAGAAGGAAATAGATCGGTCCGAGCGCGAGGACCGCTGCCGGGAGAGCCGCCAGGGCGAGGCGGAGCAAGTATCTCGCGCCGGGGCGCCTGGTGGTCGTATGCACGCGCACGCGCAAGCCCATCGCCGCGCGGCCAACAGCCCCGCCCGCCGCCCAGCCGGGGATTCCCGCGAGCGGGACTTTGACAAAAAAGAGGTCGAAGCTGTCAAGAATGAGTGTGAGCAATAGCGCGGCGGCGTACCAAGCCGCGACGAACACCGGGATGCCGATGGCGGCGGCGGCGATCTGGCGGCCGACCGACGCGGGTGGTGGGTCGGCTCCCTGGCCCGGGATCGCGGCCGGGCTTAGGGCGGCCGCGGCGGGGGCGTAGCCGACTGGAGTCCCGTAGGCCTCAGGCTGCGGTTGCACGGACCAGTCTTGGTAGCCCGCAGATGCCGCCGGGGGCGGCTGCTCGGCGGGCCATCCGCCGGGGTGCGGCGCCGGTTGGGGCCAGCCTTGGTTGTCTGCGGATTCGGCCAGAGGGAAAACGGCCGGCGGGCTGCCCGCCGGGGGCTGTTGCTGGGGCCAGTCTTGGTGGGGAGCGGCGGGCGGCGGGCTGTCAGGCGGGGGCTCGGCGGTGGGCGCCGGGCTGGGCGAGCCGCAGTTGGGGCAGAAGCGGGCGGTGGCTACGAGCGCGGCGCCGCAATTACCGCAGTAACCGGCCGGGGGGGGGCATAGATGCTGGTCCTGTCTCTTCGCCCGGATGGGCTCCGGATTGGGCACTTGGAAAGTACCGCACGGGGCTCGCCGACCACAAGGGGGGCGGGCCTGAATTGCGGGTTTGAGCGCGATCTTCCCCGCCCGGCGGGGCAGATCGGTCTTAAAGCCGCATTTCGCCCCCGGGGCGGGGCGGGGCGGGGCGGAGTGGTGGCCGGGCGGCATCGGGCAAAAGAACGGCGCGGCGCCCCGCGGCGGGACGGACACCCCGGGCGGCCGAACGGACGGCATCGGGCAAAAGCGGCCCGGCGGCGGGACGGGAAGCCCCCGCGGCGGGCGGCGGGGCGCAAAGGCGCTAGTCTTGACGACGGCCGGGCCGCGCCAGCCCCGGGCTCCAACATTTGCCGCTGCGAGCGGCCTTCGCGCCGACTGGCGCTGCGCGGTCCGGCCACCGCCAACCGGCCACCGCCAACCAGGCAAGGCCAACCAGGCATGGCCAGGCGGCCACCGCCAACCAGACAAAGCCGACCAGGCGAATCCACCCATGCAATCATGGCCTACTCTGGTGTGCTGTTAGTGCTTGATGTGAGGCAGGAGATCCCGTGCGGTTCAGCTTGGCGCCCAAAGACGAGTCCTTTTTCGACCTGCTCGCGGCCCAGGCCCGCCACTTGGTGGAGGGCGCCGACGTGCTGGAACAAATGGTCGAGGCGGAGTTCGACGAGAGGGTCGACCTGGCCGTCCACCTGCGGGAGATCGAGCACACCGCCGACATCTCGACCCACGCCATCATCAAGAAGCTGAACTCGAGCTTCGTCACGCCGTTCGACCGCGACGACATCTACGACTTGGCCTCGGCCTTGGACGACTGCATGGATTACATGGAGGAAGCGGCCGACCTGATAGTGCTCTACCGGATCGACAAACTGCCGAAGAAAATCGGCAAGCAGATCACCATCCTGCGGCGGGCGGCCGCCCAGACGGCCGAGGCCATGCCGCGGCTCAGATCGCTGGACGGGCTGAGCGAGTACTGGGTTGAGATCAACCGGCTCGAGAACCAAGCCGACCGGGCCTACCGGGCGCTGCTGGCCGACCTCTTCCAATCCGAGACCGACGCCATCTTGGTGATGAAGCTGAAAGAGCTGATCGAGGCGCTGGAGCACGGCGCGGACGCCTTCGAGAAGGTCGCCAACACGGTCGAGACGATCGCCCTCAAGGAGTCCTGACCTCCATGGGGGCGGAGATCTGGTTGGCCGTCGCGGTCATGGCGTTGGCCGTGTCGTTCGATTTCACGAACGGTTTTCACGATGCCGCCAACGCCATCGCCACGGCCGTGTCAACTCGCGCTCTGCGCCCCAGGGCGGCCCTGACCATGGCGGCCTTGATGAACTTGATCGGCGCCTTGATGGGCACGGCTGTGGCCGAGACGATCGCCACCCAGATCGTCAACCTGGGCGGCCTGGAGCAGCACGAGCAGTTGTCGATCGTGCTGGCGGCCCTGCTCGGGGCGATCACCTGGAACTTGATCACCTGGTGGTTCGGGCTGCCGTCCTCGTCCTCGCACGCCTTGATCGGCGGCCTGGCCGGGGCCGGGCTGGCGGCCATCATGATCCAGTGGGACGATGTGGCCGTCAAATGGGCCAAGATCGGCGAGAAGGTGCTGATCCCGATGATCGCCTCGCCCGCCATCGGCTTCACGCTGGCTTTCTTCGGCATGATCGCCGTGCTCTGGCTGTTCAAGAACTCCCCGCCGCACCGGACCATGCGGCGTTTCCGGGTGGCGCAGGTCGGCTCGGCGGCGGCCCTGGCGCTGGGCCACGGCCTGCAGGACGCCCAAAAGACGATGGGCGTGATCTTCATGGCCTCGATCGCGGTGGGCTGGAGCCAGGAGGGCAACCCGATCCCGTTTTGGATCAAGGCCCTGGCCGCCTCGGCCATCTCGGCCGGGACCTACTCCGGCGGCTGGCGGATCATGCGCACGCTCGGCCGCAAGGTCATCCACGTCGACCCAGCCCGCGGCTTCGTGGCCGAGGCCACCGGCGCTCTGGTCCTCTACCTGGCCGCCTTCACGCCCATCCACGCCCCGATCTCGACCACCCACACCATCACCAGCGCCATCATGGGCGCCGGCGCCACCCGCTCGCTCTCGGCCGTCCGCTGGGGCGTGGCCAAGAACATCGTCACCGCCTGGGTCTTGACCATCCCCGCCGCCGGCGGAACCGCCATGCTGTTTTTCTTTGCCATCCAGGGTGTCGGGAGCCTGCTGTGACGGCCGGCGACGACGGGCCGCCCCGCCCCGCCGATGCCGCCGGCGTCGGCCCTCACGCCCGTGACGCCCGCCCCGCCGACGCCG
>JAIROU010000232.1 GCA_031257375.1 Bifidobacteriaceae bacterium | reverse complement strand
ACCCTCGCGGCCAAGTCGTGCTTCACTGTGCCGGGGAAAACGTAACCCCGGCGATGTGGCTGAGGCCAGTGATCGTTCCGGGGTCTTCAACTACCACTGTAGGGGACAATGGAACCATGTCAAGCCAGACCCCGGCGCCCAGTTCGTGGCGAGACACCACGATCCGTGACATGCTCACCGCTGACAGGCTGGACTCGTACCTAACAGCGTCGGGCGGGGACTTGGGCAAAGCGCTGGCCTTGTACGAGTGGAACACCCGTGTCTCCGGCGCGGTGATGCAGACGGTGGCAATGGCGGAGGTACTGGTCCGCAACGCCTTGGACCGGCGGCTTGTCGCCTGGGCCGCGAGCCGGCCGAGCGCTTCGACTTGGCTGGACACCGCGCCGTTGGATGGCCGCGGCAAGGCCGACATCGCGGCTGCCAGGGACCGCGCGACCAACCAGGGCAGGCTGCCCGAGAGCCACGGAAAGGTCGTGTCTGAACTGTCTTTCGGCTTTTGGCGTTACCTCGTGGCGAGCCGCTATTTGACCACGCTGTGGCTGCCGGCTCTTTCCCGGGCGTTCCCAAACGGAGACAAGAACGTCACCGCGCGCCAGCCCCAGGTCGAGCGGCTGATGGCCGACGTGGGGTTCATCCGCAACCGGGCGGCCCACCACCGCCCTCTCCACAGGCGGAACCTCGGCCGCGATTACGCCGCTGTGGTGACGCTTTGCGGCTGGCTTGACACGGAGGCCGGGGCGTGGGTGGCGGCCCAGTCGACTCTGCCGTCGGTCGCGGCCGAACGCTCGCGGATCGGCGTTTGAGCCTGCGACCGATGGCCGCCGCGCGAAGCGTTGGGACTGGCGCGAAGCTTCGGCGGCCCGCTCATCAGGGACCGGTCTGGGTGGTGGCTCGCGGGGCTTTGCGTGTAGCTGCGATGTTGGACATTCACCGGACATGAGAACGACCACGAGCCGCATTTGACGGCATCGCCCGGCAACTGGAATCGCCGCGAAGCCCCAGGTAAGAACCACTAAACGGCACCTATCGGCCACCACCGGCAAACAGCGGCAAACCCGTCTGATTAGTGAAGAGGCCGTGGGTTCAAATCCCGTTAGGTCGACCGTTTGTAGGCTATTTGAACCTGCGACCGTTTCGACCATGTTGTGGGACGCTGGCGTGTCGGTCGGGCTGGGGGTGGGTCGCATCGCCTTTCGGCTCGGTAAGATAGTTGCGCCGACGGCGAGACCAGACAGCCCTTGCCCCAGCATTCACACCACCGGGACGCCAGGGATGGGAGGATCGAACATGGCATTCACGCCAATCGACGTGAACCGCGCCGACCTGACCATCATGGGGGTGCGGTTCGCGAATCTCGCAACGCTAGACGCAGCCGCCAACGGGCTCGGCTCAGCCATGTTCGAAGGATTCACGCCGACCCCGGACTTGGTCAGCCTCTTGCGCTCATACCTCATCGAGTTCCTATCCACGATCCCGGATCTGGCCAGATGCCGCCGGACGGTCTGCGCATGAGCACTACAGCCAGAACAATCGTCGTAGCTGGGGCGTCCCGAGGAACCGGGAAGGTCGTAGTCACCACACGTCCGCCTTGGTCGTCTGGGCAGGCGCTGTCCCCCAGGCCGGTGGTTAGGGTTTAGGGCGAGGCGTTCAGGCCGGGGACCAGTTCCGGCTTGGCGCAACCCGCGGCCTGGCCCGCCGCCAACTGCGGGAGGACGCAGATGCGTTTTCCCGACACGTCCTTCACCTCGACGTCCGTCAGAACCGCCTTGCCGGTGTTCTGCGCCGTGTAGGTGTACCAGATCACTTCGCCAGGAGCCAGGGAGACCGTGCCGCCTCGCGGCAGCGGCGTAGCGCTGGCGACGATGCCGTCGTAGTCGGTGACACCGTCCGGGACATCGGTCCAACCCTCCACCTTGAGCGAGACAGCGGGCTGGACGCACACGGCAGGAGGAGCGGTCACCGCTACGGTCCTCGAATACTGCGAGGACTCGGGCTGGCTACCGAAACCCTGGGTTTGGATTCGTATCTTGCCCGCAGTTGGTGGCAAGACCGTCAACGTGGTTGGGGCACCGGCCGTCGACGGTTTCACCGTCTCCAAGTAAACCTCTGCCGTGGTTCCAGCCGTCCAGTAGTAGTCGAGCGAGACCGGATCGTTGGGCAGGTTCGCTTTACCGTCGGAGGCGGGCGGCGAGATTGGTATCACCAAAGCACAAGCACCGTTGTATGAGGCGGTACCCGTCGGGTACCAAGGCTTGATTTTGCGGTTGGCCGACTTGTCGAAGTTCAGCACCATAGTGCCCGCCGAGCTATCGGTAGTCTCTTCTAGATCGGTCGAAGAACGCGAAGCGCTGTTGACACCGAAGGTGTTCCGCCGAACGGTGGCCGTGCCTGTGCCTCTCAGATAGATACTGGTCGACTTGTAGCCGTCAAAGTAGTTGTCCTCCACAAACAACCCCGATGCGACCGTAGAGTCGTTGGCCTGATTGCCTTCCACGTAGAGGCCGTACTTGGGCGTGGAGGTGGTCCCAACCACGGTGCCGCTGTCGAAGGTGTTGTTGGCGATGCGGACCGTCCCGCCGAAGCTCTGGGTGTATTTCACGGCAACGGTGGCGTCAGCGAAGTCGCCGCCGGTGCTGATATTGGTGAATTGGTTGCCAGTGATGTCCCAGTTCGAGATTTTCCCCGCGTTGACAGCGTAGATCGGCTGGCCCTTCTTCTGATCGACAAAGTTGGTGAAGAGGCTGTTCTTCACCGTCAAACCGTCCACATCGACGCTGCCGCTGAATGCCAAACCGTTGGCCATGCAAGATGTTCCCGCGTCCTCTCCACAACCCCTGGCGTCAGGGCCGTTGTCCACGGTCACCTGGGTGATGGTCACGTTCTTGACCGGTTCGTTCAGGCTGGTCAGCTTCCCAAACACAATCCCGCCGCCAGTGTCGCGGCCAAGTTGCCGACCAGTCGTGTAGTCGCTGATTGAGATCCGCTCGGCGCCGCCCACAATCGCGATTTCGCGGTCCGTGTGGTTGTTCTCGTATTGGATCGACTTCCCGCCTTGGAGCGAAGACCCGTCCGAGTTCGGAGAGAAGACGATGGCGGACTGGTAGGAGTACCAGTTGGTGAAGTTCCGCAGCGCCACATCCGGGCCGTCCACCCACAGCCCCGCCACAGCGGACCACTCCTTGCCATCCGGAGTCACCAGCGACAACCGGTTGTCGAGATCTATTGTCATGGGGCGCTGCGCCGAGAACACCGCGCCGGCTGTGTCCCAGGGCGAAACTGGGGTAGTGACTGCCAGTTGTTTGGTGTCATTAGGGAAGGGAATGAAGCCCGAGGTGTTTTCATCCACGTTGATCAACACGTCCTGGTCTTCGGGCACAACGTTCGCCTCGGCCAGCGCTTGGCCCAATGTGCAAACGCCGCCCGGCGAGCATGAAGCATTCGCCTCGATCAGAGCGGTCGAATTGACTGTGAAGGTCCGCGCCGGCGCACCCGCCGCCCGGCTTGACGCCGTTGACAAGATTGGCAGCGCCAGAGCGGCCATCAGCCCCGCCACCGCGATGCAGGTCACAGCCGCACTGGGGCGCTTCCGGGACAGGGCAGAGATAGACCTCACATGAATTGCAACGCCCCTCCCCCAAGCCCTATTCCGCTTTTCGCCGGGTTTTCTGGCACTTTTTTCTCACGGACGATCCCGCCCAGACCCGCGGTCGGCGTGTCGGCCGCGCCGACGGGTCCGCTCTTGACGGCGGCGGCGGGCCGCCGCCACTAGAGCACCGCCTACGAGCATCATGAGGCTGGCCCAGAGGGCGACTAGGCCGACGGGGCCGGTGAATGGCATCATGCCAGGCGGCCCAGGAGGCGCGCCCGTGGCGCCGGGAGCGCCGCTGGTCGATGGACCGGTTGAGGCGGCGGAGGGCGGGACGGCCGGGGATGTTTCCGCCGGAAAGCTGGGCGGCGGTGGCGGCGGTGGGGGTGGCGGCGGTGGGGGTGGCGGCGGCGGCCCGGACCCGACGGGGGTGAAAGACACGGCTTTGGGCGACCCGTCCACCGGCTGTTTGCCGACCGTGGCCGCGATCTCGAAGGTCCCGGGCTCCTCGGACGTGAACTCGACTTGGGCCAGGCCGGTTCGGAACACGCCACCCCACCAGCACCAAGACGGCGCCCTCGGCTGGTCGTACTCGTCGCAGGTAGTCACAGTGGACGATGCCGTCGCCTCGCCTTTGACGTTCGGCCCCGGAACATTGGGCGAGCCTTGGGAGATGGCGATGGTCACGGGCACGCCGCCAAGCCGGTTGCCATAGGCGTCGCGCAGCACCACCTGGCCGTAGTGCGAGGCAGCGCCATCCGCCAGGACAAGGTTTTGCGAGACCTCGAAATCCGATCGGGCGAGGTCCAATGGCCCGGGCGTGAAGGCCAGATCAGCCGGGCTCCCGAGCGCAATCTGGTGCCCGGCGTAGTAGGCGCAGCCGCGCCAGGGGGCCGCTTCGGTGGAGGCGAACGGGACCGTGGCTATGCCGTTCGCGTCGGTCAAAGCGGACGCGTACTCGGTAGTCGAATCAGGCGTCTGAGCGCAGAAGCGGGCCGGATCAGACGGGTTGCCGCCCTTAAAGAAACGGAATTGGACCGGCACGTCGGCCTGCTCCACGGCGTTGCCGTTCTTGTCGCGCAGTGCCACCCGCACCAGGTAGACGGGCGTGGCCGGGCCGAGTTGGAGCGGGCCCGCCGGGCTGCGAGAGATCGACGACTGGGCGGCGGCGACCGGCCCGGCGGTGAAGCGGACCTCGGCTGGCGAGTCCTGCTCAATTGGGGTCCAGTTAGGCGCGCCCGCCACCCGGGCGGACGCCGTGACCTGGTAGGCGGCGGCCTGGGTGGCGGTGACCGCCAACTCGGCCAGGCCCGTGGCCGGATCGACCGGGACTACGACCCGACCGCCCGGCGCGGACTGGCCAGCCGCCTTCAGGCCGGGCGGCAAGTCGAAGCGGACCTCGGCGCCAGGCGGCGGGTTGGAATGGGCGTCCAGGACGTGCGCCCGCACGGTCAGCTGGGACTGCCCGTCCGCCACCGCCGTCACGCCCGGCGCCTCCAGGTGGGAGGCGGTGGGCGAGATCGGCCCGGCCGCAAAGGTGATGGTGGCCGGATCGGGGCTGATCGGCGCCGCCCCGACAGTCGCCCGGACTTGGTGGGCGCCCGCCTGGGTGCTGGCGAAGGTGACCGAGAGCTGGCCGGACGCGTCCGTCGTGTGGGGCCCGGCCTGGACAATGGCCACGGTGGGGGGCAGGTCGAAAGACACTTCGCCGCCGGCCACCGGCTGACCGGCGGAGTCGCGCAGTGTCACCACCCCCTGCCAAGTGTCGAGCCCGTCCGCCAGCACCGCCGGGTGGGCGGAAGTAAGCGGCGTGGTGGGCGCGACCGACCAACTGGACCGGGCGGCATCGGGCGCGCTCGGGGCGAACTCCAAGTCTGCGGCGCCAACCTGGTCGCCGTCGACCGAGGCGGTGACCTTGACCGTCTCGCCGCCGGGCTTGGCGTCAACAATCTGGACGCGGGCCAGGCCATTGGCGGAGGAGTTGACGGTCAAGGTCTGCCCGGGGCTAGGAGCCCCAACAATCCGGGCCGAGCCGTCCACGGTGAAGACCACCGGCTGGCCCGCCACAGGGTTGCCGCCCGGCGCGTCTTTGACCTCAACCTCCGCGAAATGGGCGGCCTGCCCGTTGTTGACCACGGTCGCGCCGGCGGAGGATGTGAACACAGAGGCGGCGGGGTCAGCCGGCCCGGCCACAAAGCGGGCGGTCTCCACCGAGCCGACCACGCCATTGGGGACGGACGCCTCGACCTCGTAGTCGCCGGCCACCGGCTCGGTCCAATCGGGCCAGACCGCCACGCCGCCTACAGAGTTGACAGTCTTGGAGCCGACCCAGGCGGTGGCGCCCTTCAGACGCCAGCGGAAGGTCACAGGCACCGGGGCGTCGGTGTACGGGTTGCCCGAGGCGTCGAACACGTCCAGCGTGGGCTGGTGGAACTCAGTCCGCACCACCTTGGGCGTGCCCGCTGTGGGGATGGTGAAGACCGAGCGCGTGGGTGAGAGGTCGGCGTTGTCGAAGACCGCCTCGGCCGGACTGCCGTTAGTGATCGGAGCACCGCCCAGGCTGGCCGTGACCTGGTAAACCCCTTTGACTGTGGAGACCAGGACCAGGCGCGCCTCCCCCGTCGCGTCAGTGGTGACCGAGATGGCGGCGGGGCCAGGGGTGACCGGTCCGCTCCCAGCCGGGCTGCCCGGCGGCGCCGGACCGAGGGCGCTGACATGCTCGGGGATGGTGAAGACCACGGCCGCACCCGGCACCGGGTTGGACTGGGCGTCGCCTAGCTCCGCCCGAATGACCTGCTGTTCCACGCCATCGGCCCGGGCAGGTCCGGTGCCGGGGCCAACCAGGCGCGTATTCCCGGCGGCGGGAGGCCCCGCTTTGAACTGCACCTGGGCTAGTTTGTCGGCTGCGCTGGCTGAGCCTAGCGCTAGCTGGTCGCCGCCCAACTCGACGGTGACATCAAAGCTGCCCGCTTTGGTTGACTTCAGGTCAAATTGGGCCACGCCGGTGCCGACACCCGGGCGTCCGGTCGTGACCGGGTGCTCTTGGACGGCGCCGGTACTCGGGTCCGTGACCTTCACTATCGCTTGGACGCCGTTGAGCGCCCCGCCCTGGGTACCGCGCAAGTTGACAGTGACGCGATACGAGTCAGAGCCGTCGGCGGTAGCCGGGTCGCCGGTATTGTTCGGGTCGCGTGCCACGGTAAACCAAGACTTCTTCGGCGCCGCGCTGTCGGCTGAGAACATGACCGATTTGGGGGCGGTGTCGGTGCCGTCGACCACGCCAACCACCGGGAAGACGCCGTCGTACTCAGACACAATCTGAGCCGTCAGGTAACCGTCCGGGCCGGAGTGGCCGGAGAAGGCCTTCTGCCCGCTGGCCAACGGCTCGAACACCGGGCCGTCCCCTGGCGCCGTCAGCTTGAAGCCCAGCGCCTGCCCGGCAATCGGGTGGCCGTAGGCGTCTTGGGCTTTGAGGCGCGCCCAGAGTGGGTGGGCGCCGGTCGCCAGGGCAGTCGTGTTTTGAACCTCGAACGAGGCCAGGGTCTTGGCGGCAACGAACGGCCCGGCCACGAACCGGGCTGGCTGAGGCGATCCGCTCACCGGGCTGCCAATGACGTAGGCCCGGACTTCGTAGGTAGCCACGTCCGGCGAGGCGAATTCGACGCTGGCGATGCCTTGAGCGTCAGCCGTTACCGTCGCCTCGGTCAAGTGGGCGGGGTCGGGGCCATAGCGGAACATCACGATGGCGCCCGGCGTCGCGTTGCCGTGAGCATCGCGAACTTGCGCTTTGGCGCGGTGAACCTGCACGTCATCGGCCACTTTGGAGGCACCCCCAGCGGCGGTCGGAACCGTTAGTTGGGACTTGTCGGCCGCAGGCACCCCCGGCTCGAAGGTCAGCTGGGCCAAACCGCTAGTGGCTAGTATGGCCGCCTCGGCGGCGTCCTTGACGGTTGAGATGTCCTTGCCGCCCACCTTCGCGTGGGTCTGGTAAACACCGGCGGTGGTCGAAGTGTAGACCACGGCCGCGTAACCGCCCGCGACCGGAGCGTCCACGGTCACGCCGGGACCGCCCGGGGTGGTGTTACCGACGACCGTCGCGGTCAGGCCGGATGGCACGGCGAAGACCGCCTGGCCGCTGTCGAGGCCGTTCCCGTTCGCGTCCACCACTCTGGCTCTGACTTCGATCCCCGCCTGGCCGTCCGCCACGGCCGGGCTGGCTGGCTGGATCAGGTAGGACTTGGCGGCGACGGCCACCCCGGCACTGAAGCGCAGCGTCACCGGGTCCGGCCTGATGACCTCCCAGCGGTTGGGGCCGGTTTGGACCTGAACCGATGCCGTGTACGTCCCGGCCACAGACGAATAGAGCGTCCATGTGTAGGTCCCATAGTTGGGGTCGCCGGGGATGCCCGTTTGGCCGTTGACACCGTCGGGCTCGTCGATCTTGACCTTGGCGGCATCCAGGCCCACCAACCTGACCGCCGCGTCCGGCACCGGGATGCCGCTGGCGGACTTGATGACGGCGGTCAGCTTGTAGGAATTGGCGGGGTCGCCGGAGGCCTCCACCGAGACCTGCGGGCCGGCGGCCGTGTCCGGGACCAGCGTGTGGGAGGACTGGCCGGCGTTGGGCGAGCCGGAGGCGAACGAGACGGGTTGCGGCGCCCCCGTAACCAGTGCTCCCGCGATCTCCGCCTGGACCTGGAACGACCCGGGCTCCTCCGAAGTGATGGAGACCTGGGCTCTGCCCGGCTCGTCGCACCAGGCGGGCTTGGCCGGGTCAGCCGGGTCGCAGGTCTTGACCAGGCCGCTGGCCGGGCTCAGACTGGGCCCCGGCACGCCGGGGGCGCCGGTTTCGACGGCGAAGGCGACCTCGGCCCCGGTCACTGGGTTGCCGGAGGCGTCGCGGGCGATCACCCAGGCCGAGTGGTGGCCTTGCCATCGGCCAGCACGGTTGAGCCGGTGACCCCGAACTCAGACTGGGCGGCGGTGGCCGCCAACGGCTTGAACTCCAGCAGCGGCGGCGGGCTGGCGCTAAGTGGGCCGCCCGCGATGGCTGCCGTCGCGCGCCACAGGCCCGCGCGGGTGGTGGCGAAGGTGGTGGTCGCCTGGCCGGTGGCGTCGGTTTGGAGGTTCTTGACCACCGGCGCCACGCCCGCCACCGGGGTCGAGCCGTCGGCGCCGACCAGTTGCAGCGTCACCGCGACGTCCGCGCCCGGGGTGTTCACCGGATTGCCGTACTGATCGGCCAGTTGGACCTTGAGCGTGTAGGCGGTGGTCCCGTCGGCGGGCAGCGGGCCGGTCTCCACCTTGGTGATCCGCGACTCGGTGGGCGCGGCCGGGCCGGGCGCGAAGCTGACCTGGGTCGGCGAACCGCCGGCGATCGGCTGGTAGGCGCCGGACGCGCCCGCCTTGGCCTCGGCCGTGACCTCGTAGCGGCCCGCCCGGCGCGACACCAGGCGCAGTTCGGCCTGCCCGGCGGCGCCCACCGCGACCTCGGCGCTGCCACCCGGAGCCAGGCTGGTGCCCGCCGGGACGGCGAACCGCACCTTGGCATTCGTGACCGGGTTGCCCTTGGCGTCCCGCACCCACGCGGTCACGGCTTGCGTCTCTGAGCCATCGGCCAGCGCGGCGGAGGCCGGTCCTGTCAGGAGCGTCAGCCCCGGATCGGCGCTGATCGGCCCCGCCGCGAAAGCGATCTTCTGGTCGGTCTGGGGGATGCGATCTGCCCCGATCAGGGCGTTGACGGTGTAGGTCCCGGCCACCTCGGAGGTGAGGTGGACCGTCAACTGGCCCTGTTGGTCTGCCAGGTGGGGCGCCGCCTCGCTGATCTTCACGGCGGCGGGCAGCGCGAAGCTGACCTCGGCACCCGCCTTGGCGTTGCCGCTGGCGTCGTTGACCTGGACGGCGGCACTGTAGGCGGCGGCGCCGTCCGCCGTGAGTGGACCGGACGGGGTGATGCTCCAGGTGGACCGGGCCGCCTCGGCGGCGCCGGCTGCGAACACCAGGTCTGCCTCCCCCACCCGGTCCGCCAGGCCAAGCGTGGCCGTGATGTGGGCGGTCACTGCGGCCGGCGAGGCCACAGCCACGGACGCCAGGCCCGTCGCCGACGTGATCACGGCGCAGGTCTGGGGCAGGCAGCCGCTGGTGGTGGTGGTGAAGTGGGCGGGGCCACCGGCGGGCAGGGCAAAGGTGACGCTCTGGCCGGGCACGGGGTTGCCGTAGGCGTCCCGCGCCTCAACCGTGGCCGAATGCTGGTCGGAGTTGTTGGGCGCCACATCGCCGGTCGAGGCGGTGAACACCGATTGGGCGGCCAGGGCGGGCCCGGCCTTGAACACCGCCTCCCGGGTGGTGGCCGAGTCCGGCACCTGGCCGGTCGGGGTCTCGGCCCTAACCTCGTAGCGCCCGGCCTGGCGCACGGTGAAATCCGCCCAGGTGGCCACGCCGCGAACGGTGTTGACGGTGGGCCCGGCGGTCCAGGCGGCGGTCCCGGCCAGCCGGTAGGAGAAGCTGACCGGCACCGCGGGGGCGTAAAGGTTCCCCGAGGCGTCCCGCAGCGTCACCTGGACGGTGTGGTGCTCGGCGACCACAGTCTTGGCGGCCGGCGCCGTGGTGATGGCGAACTCGGAGCCACCCAGCGACAGATCGGTGTTGACAAACACCACCCCGGCAGGCGAGCCGTCTGCGATGGCCACCCCGCCCACGCTGGCCGTCACCTCGTAAGCCCCTGTCTTGGTCGAAGTCAGCGTCAGGTCCGCCACGCCCGGCGCCGCCCCGGTCCCGGTCGGCACGCGGATCGCCGCCGGGCCTGGCGTAGTCGCGCCGCCAGGCTCCCGCGCCGTCACACCGGCGGGAATCGCAAAGACCACCGTTTGGCCGGCGATGCCGTTCCCGTTCGCGTCCCGCACCTCGGCGGCCACCAGCTGGGTCGCCTGGCCGTCGGCCTTGGCCGGCGCCGCCGGGGCGACCAGCCGCGACGCGCCCGCCGCCATCGAGACCGGGCCCGGCGCGAACTGGACGGCCACAGACTTGACGGGCGCGGCGTCATCGGTCGCCAACTGGTCGTTGCCAATCCTGACCGTGACATCCCAGGTCCCGGCCTTCAAGGTGGTCAAGGGGGCGCTGGCCCGGCCGCGGCCCGCGCTGCCGGTCACCACCGGGACCAGGACCTGGCTGGCCCCGGGGATGGAGCGCGGCGTGAAATAGACCACCGCGCCGGCGCCATTGAGCGGCGCGCGGTTCGCATCCGCCAGGGCCACGGTCACCTCGTACCCATCCTGGCCGTCCGCCACCGGCGGGTCCGCGCTGTTGGAGGACAGCGGTTTGACGTTGAACCACGAGGTCCCCGGGTCGGCGGGCACGCCTTGGAAGTGGACCTGCTTGGCGCCGGACCGGGCCGCGCCGATCGCGCCGCGGGCGTTGAAGTAGCCGGGCCAAATTGAGTAGATCTCGGCCGAGACCAGCCCGTCCGCGCCCGAGGTCCTGGTCACGGACTTGGTCCCGTACTCCGCGTCGGCGAACAGCGGCCCCTGGTTGCCGGGGTAGTCCAGCAGCAGTCCCAGATCAACCCCCGGGATAGGGTTGCCGAATTGGTCCTGCGCACGCATGGAGGCCGTGGCGTGGGCGATGCCGTCCGCCAGCTTCCCGCTCGAGTCGATGGCGAACGAACCCAGCGTGACCAGCCGGTCCAACGGGCCGTGGACAAACCGGGCGGGCTTCGGCGAGCCGCCCACATCGGCCGCGGCGCCCTCCAAGCGGGCCGAGACCGACCAGGTGGTCGCCACGTTCGAGCCGAAGTCGTAGGTGGCGACCCCGGACGCGTTCGCCGCGACGGCGGCCGAGGCGCCCGTCACCTGGGCGCCCGTCAGATCCGTGTACTCCCAAGCAAACACCACCCTGGCGGCCCCGGAACCGACCGGGTTGCCCTAGATCGGAAGAGCGTCG
>JAIROU010000192.1 GCA_031257375.1 Bifidobacteriaceae bacterium | reverse complement strand
TGAACTTCTGGGAGTCGAAGGCGGTCGGGTCCAGCTGGACCTCGACCTCGGTCAGCAGGCCCTCGACGTAGTCGAGACGCGATTGGCCGACGTCGTCGGCGTTCTCAAAGCCCCAGGCGTCCAAAGTCCCCGAGGCCTCGCCCGCGAAGGCGTCTTTGGCCACCTCGCCGCCACCGTCTCCGCCGTCTCCGCCGTCTCCGCCCTCGTCGCCGGACGAGCAGGCCGTCAGAATCAGGGCGATCGCGGCGGCGCCGGCCATGATCGCAGAACGCTTTGTTTTCATGAGCTTTCCTTCCAGGATTGGCGGGGCCTCACTGCCCCGTACGCTACAGCTTCTGGCATTGCAAGTGTCTGGAGTTGTGAAATCCTTTCCATGCCGAACACCTGTCTGGCGACGGCACCCAGGTCTATAACAATACGGTAACAAAGTGCATCTTCTGGTCTTGCGACGTTCTTCGCTTTGTCTCCGGCCTTGTTTAGAACTAGGCTTGTTTGTGACAACGATACCACATCGTCTCGAGGTGATGGAATGGCCATCAGGCAGGTCGTTTTGGTGGGTCACACCCATCATGACGTCGGGTACACCGCCAGCCCGCGGCTGGTCGACCGGGCGCACCGGGAAATGGTCGGCGCGGTGCTCGACTTGTGCGACCAACCGCCCCACGAGGGACCAGCCGCCTTCCGCTGGACGTTCGAGGTGGCGCGGCCGGTGTTGGAGTATTGGCGCCGCGCCCGGGCCCCCGAGCGCCAGCGCTTGGCGGCCGCCTGCCGGTCCGGCCGGGTGGCGGTCACCGGCGGCTACTTGAACATGACCCAATTGATCGGCCGGTCCGAACTCGACGGCGCCTACGCGCGGCTGGGCGAGTTGCGGGCGGCTGGCATCCACCCCCGCACGGAGCAGCACGGCGACGTCAACGGGATCGGCTGGGCGACTGTCGAGGCGATGACCGAGGCCGGCCTCAGCCGCTTGGTCATGGCCCTCAACCCGGACCACGGCCGGCCGCCCTTCCGCCAGCCGACCGGGTTCTGGTGGGAGGGGCAGTCCGGGCGCAAGGTGTTCACGTGGCTGTCGACCCACTACGGGGTGGGGGAGGAATGGGGGATAGTCGACGGCGACGCCCGCCTGGCGGAGGCTGAGATCGCGCGTTTCATCGGCCAGCTCGAGGCCCGCGACGACTACCCCTACGACTTGGCCCTGGTCCACGCGGCCAACGACAACCGCTGGCCGACGGACCGCTTTGTCGAGGTGGTGCGCTGGTGGAACGCCCGGCACGGCGACGTGCCGATGCGGACCGCCACGATCGACCAAGCGCTGGACATCTTGGAGTCCCAGGCGCGGGACCACCCCCTGCCGACGGTGCGGGGGGAATGGGCCGACTGGTGGGCGCACGGCCACGGCTCGACCGCCCAGGAGGTGGCGGTGGCGCGGGAGGCCCGGCGCTTTGGGGCGGCCTCGCGCGCCAGCCTCGCCATCTCCCGCCTGCGGCGGACCGACCCGGCGCAGGTGGCGCTGTCTGACGTGGTGGGTTACCGCCGGGCGCCCTATCGGCTGAGGTCGGACGCCGAACTGGCGGCCCTGGACAACCAGGCGGCTGAGGCCCTGCTGCTGTTCGACGAGCACACCTGGGGTTCCTGGGAGACCTATTCGGCGCCATCCTCGACCTTCTCGCGCTCCCACTGGAACGCCAAGGCCTCGTTCGCCTACGAGGCCTGGGACCTGGCGCGGGCGGGCGCGGTCGAGGGGCTTGCGCGCCTGGCCCAGGCGGCATCGGGCAAACCGCCGGTCGCCAAACCGGTCACGGGCCAGGCCGTCCCACCGACCGCCGAACCGGCCAGCGAGCCGACCGCCGAACCGGCCAGCGCGGCGGCCGCGGCGGCGACCACGACCGCCGCCGAACCGGCCGCCGTGGTGTTCAACCCCTCCGGCGCCGAGCGCCGGGAGGTGGTCGAAGTCGAGGTGGCGACGCACCGCCGCGAACGGCTGCTGGCACGGGTGGGGCCGTGGGGCCTGGCCGTCCAGCCGCTCCCCCGCGCGCCTCGGCGCCGCCCGGGGGCCGAGGTCGCCCACGGTCCCTGGGTGGCCCGCCTGGAGGCGGGCGCCGGCGGAGTCACCAGCCTGGTCGACTCGCGCACCGGCCGCGAATGGGTCGACGGCGCCTTCGACTGCCCGCTGGGAGCGCTGGTGGCGGAGGCGCCGCGGCCGGGCCACCCGATGTTCCAGGACCCCAAGCGCTTCCGCCCCGAGGACCCCGGACCGGTCTTCGACCGCCAGGTCGCCAGCGCGTCGGGACCGCCCGAAGTCCTTGAGGGCGACGGCTGGGCGGCCCTGGTCTGGCAGAGCGCGCTGACGCCGGCGGCGGCCGGCCAGCCACAGACCCGCGCCCGCTCGACGCTGACCCTGGGCGGCGATTGGCTGGGCTTGGACGTCGAATTGGCCAAACCCCCGGTCTTGGCCCACGAGTCGTTGCACGTCGCCTTCCCGTTCCGCGTGGACGGGGCGCGGTTCTTGATCGAGGGCGCCGGCGCCGTCTTCGCCGCCGAGGCCGAACAACTGCCGGACACGTGCAAGGACTGGTACTCGATCCAGCAGGCGGTGGGAGTCAGCGGCGCGGCGGCGGGCGTCTTGTGGGCGTCCTTGGACGCCCCGTTGGTGCAGGTGGGGGACTTCCAGACGGGTAAGTGGTCGCGGCGCCTGGCTGTCAAGGGCGGATTGGTCACCAGTTGGCTGGCCAACAATCTCCACTTCACCAACTTCCAAGCCTCCCAGGACGCCTCCGGGCGCTACCGTTACCGCTTCGGCTTGGCCGAAGCGCCCCTCACACATGCCGACGTCCGGCGGTTCGGCCAATTGTTCGACCCGGGCCTGCAGGCGGCGACAATGCCTGACCCGCCGTCTTGGGAAGGCCCGAGCGGCCTGACGGTCGAGCCGGCCGAAGCGGTGGCGGGCGAGCCCCGCCTGGAGGCGGACGGCCGAGTGGTGGTGCGTCTGCGCAACCTGACCGGACGGCGCCTGCGCGCCCGGGCCCAGTTCGCGGGGCCCCACGGCCACACCGCCGATGCCGTGTTGGAGCCTCACGCCGCCGCCACCGTCGAACTGGCCGGCTAAGGCGGTCATGGATTTCCTGGGCTCCTGGCGCAACCCGCCGCCGGCTGACGGCGCCGTCAAGGCGTTGCGCGGCGACGGGACGCCTCCGACCCGGTCGGCCGCCCGCTTCGCGGCCTGGCACGTCCGGCGCCAAGCCGGGACGTTGGCGGCCGGGATGGTGTTCGGCTCGATCTGGATGGGCTGCCAGGTGGCCTGGCCCTACCTGCTGGGCCGGGCGGTCGACTCCGGCCTGCCGCGCGGCGCCGGGGCCGTCGCGCCGTGGTGTTTGGGCCTGGCGCTGGCGGCCGCGATCCAGGCCGGGGTGACGGCGCTGAGGCACCGAATGGCGGTGACCAACTGGCTGCGCGCATCCTTGCGCACCGCCCGGGCGATCGGGCGGCACTCGGCGCGGGCGGGTTACGCCGTCGCGGCGCCGGCCGGCGAGGTGGTCTCGACGGTGACCGGCGACTCGCTGGCGATCGGGGCCATGTTCGACGTCAGCGGCCGATTGGCCGGCGCCGTCGTCAGCTACACGGCGGTCGGCGCCCTGGTGACAGTCGAATCGCCGCGGCTGGGGGCGATGGTTTGGATCGGGGTGCCGCTGCTGGGCGCGGCCCTGGCCGTCCTGGTGATCCCCCTGCACCGGCTCCAAGCGCGGCTGCGGGCGCAGACGGGCCGGCTGACCGCGTTGGGCGCGGACACGGTCGCGGGCTTGCGGATCCTGCGCGGCATCGGCGGGGCGGACAGCTTTGTGGCCCGCTACGCCGCGCAATCGCAACGCTGCCGGGAGGCGGCCGTGGCGGCCGCGCGGCTGCAGTCATGGCTCGACGCCGGGCAGATCGCCCTGCCGGGGGTCCTGATCGTGCTGGTGATCTGGGTCGGGGCGACCGAGGTGGCGGCCGGCCGCCTGACCGCCGGCGAGCTGGTCACCCTGTATGGTTACGCCTCGTTCTTGATGATGCCGTTGGGGGTCGGAGTCGAGGCGGCGCAAGTGTTTGTGCGCGGGCTGGTCGGCATGCGCCGGGTGTTGAACGTGCTCCGCTTCGAGGCCACCGCCCGTGACCGGGCCGACACCAGCGCGCCACCGCCCCCCGGGGCCGAGTTGGAGGACGTGGCCTCCGGCGTGCGGGTGCGCCCGGGGCGGTGGACGGCCGTGGTCGACGCCGACCCAGACTGCGGAGCCGCCCTGGCCGCCCGTCTGGGCCGCTTCGACGATTCCGAACTGGCTGTCCGGCCGGTGCTGTGGGGCGGGGTCAGCCACGTCCAGATGCCGCTGGCCGCCGTGCGGCGGCGGGTGGTGGTCTCAGAGGCCATCCCGCACCTGTTCTCCGGACGCTTGGCGGACGTGCTTGACGCGGCCGCCCACCAA
>JAIROU010000179.1 GCA_031257375.1 Bifidobacteriaceae bacterium | reverse complement strand
AACTCCGCGCGGCTTGGCGGCGGCATCGGGCGAGGGCGGCCGTAACTGCCCCAACCGGACACCCAGGACAGGACACCCAGGACAGGACACCCAGGACAGGACACCCAGGACAGGACACCCAGGACAGGACGCCCGAGGACACCCGAGGGCGCCCGGGGAGCACCCGGGGAAAGCCGAGCCGGAAAGCGCCCCCGGGGCATCGGTCCGGGCGGTCGCCTGCCTTGTCGCGGGAGCCAACGATGTCGTCAAGGCGGCGCTCGTGCTCGCCGCCGCCGACGGCGACGTCATTTTGCACGTCCGACCCGCGGGACGTCGCTAACCTGGCGCGGGCGCGAGGCCTGCACGTCGACGTCGTCCCCGTCTGAAGCGAGGCGCCGGACCGACGTCTCGTCCAACGTCCCCGCCCGCGCGCATGCTTGACCAAGAGGTTGAATCGATGTAGTGTTCAGACGCATCGATTCGATGTATTGCCGGATCAATAGTTGCGGCGGTCGCTCCCAAGCCCCGGGCGACGGCGCAACCGATCCAAATGCCGAACACTAAGGAGCCGCGGGTGCGAAACCGGTCGCAGGTGCTGGAGCTGGCCATTCTGGGGCTGCTCCACGCCGCACCGATGCACGGCTACCAGCTGCGCAAACGCCTCAACGAGATGCTGGGCCTGCTGCGGCCGTTCTCCTACGGGAGCCTGTACCCCTGCCTGAAGGCGCTGGCCGGCCAGGGCCTGATCGCTTCGTCCGACGAGCCGGCTGATCGCGCCGCCATGGCGGTCTCACGCCGGGGGAAGATCGTTTACCGGCTGACCGCCGAGGGCCGCGGCCGCTTGGAGTCGCTGCTCGGCGAGGCCGGCCCGGCCAGCTGGGAGGATGAGAACTTCGACGTGCGCTTCGCGCTGTTCGCCCAGACCGACGCCAACACCCGGCTGCTCATCCTCGAGGGGCGCCGCGCCCGCATGGCGGAACGGCTCGACGGCATCAAAGGCGCCATCCGGCGCGGCCTGCCGACGGACCATTACACCCAAGAACTCCAGCGCCACACGCTGGAGCAGGTCGAACGCGAGGTCAACTGGTTGGAGCACCTGATCAACTCCGAGCGCGACGCGCGCTGGGGGCCGTCAGGCGCCGCTCCGGCCGCCGCCGCCGCGTCCGCCACTGCTGCCACCGCCGCGACCGCGGCGGCCACCACAAGAAAACGAATACCGCAAAAGGAGCACCAATGAGCCCCATCCGAGTCGCCATCGCAGGCGTGGGCAACTGCGCCGCGTCGCTGATCCAAGGCGTTGAGTTCTACAAGGACGCCGATCCGGATTCGACAGTGCCCGGATTGATGCACGTCCAATTCGGCCCGTATCACGTGCGCGACATCGAGTTCGTGACGGCGTTCGACGTCGACGCCGCGAAAGTCGGCTTGGATCTGTCCCAGGCGATCGAGGCCAGCCAGAACAACACCATCAAGATCGCCGAGGTCCCGTTCAAGGGCGTCGAGGTCAAGCGCGGTGTGACCCTGGACGGGCTGGGCAAGTATTACCGGATGACCATTGAGGAATCCGCCGCCGAACCGGTCGACGTGGTCCAAGAGTTGCGCGACAAACAGGTCGACGTGCTGATCAGCTACCTGCCGGTGGGCAGCGAGGAAGCTGACAAGTATTACGCCCAGTGCGCCATCGACGCGGGCGTGGCCTTCGTCAACGCCCTGCCGGTGTTCATCGCCTCGGACCCGGCCTGGGCGGCCAAGTTCGAGGCCGCCGGCGTCCCCATCGTGGGCGACGACATCAAGTCCCAGGTCGGCTCCACGATCACGCACCGGGTGCTGGCCCGCCTGTTCGAGGACCGGGGCGTCATTTTGGACCGGACCTATCAGTTGAACGTGGGCGGCAACATGGACTTCAAGAACATGTTGGAGCGCGACCGGCTGGAGTCGAAGAAGATATCCAAGACCCAGGCCGTCACCTCCAACATCCCCCACCAGTTGCCGGCCCGCGACGTCCACATCGGCCCGGCCGACTACGTGCCGTGGTTGGACGACCGCAAGCTGGGCTTCGTGCGCCTGGAGGGCCGCGCCTTCGGCGAGGTGCCGCTGAGCCTCGAGTACAGGTTGGAGGTTTGGGACTCGCCCAACTCGGCCGGCATCATCATCGACGCCCTGCGCGCCGCCAAGATCGCCAAGGACCGGGGCGTCGGCGGCGCCATCACCAGCCCGTCCACCTACCTCTTCAAGTCCCCCCCGGTCCAGCACGAGGACCAAGAGGGCCGCGAACTGGTGGAGGCCTTCATCCGCGGCGACATCGACCGGTAAGGCTCGCCCGCGCGGCAGTTGCCCGATGCCGCCCGCCCGGCCGGGCGCTACCAGACTCGCCTGAGGCCAGGGGCCGTGTCGAACGCCGTGTCCTTCGACACCAGCACCGCGCCCTCCATGATGGCTTGGGCCGCCAGGATGCGGTCGAAGGGATCGCGATGCTCCCAGTCCAGAGCCCCGGCGAGGGCGGCTTGGGCTGCGGTCATGGGCAGTTCGCGGGCGGCCCAGCCAGCGAACGCCTGCGGGAGATCCGCCAGCACTGGCGCGGCTTGGGCTAGCTCGCCCAGGCGGTGCTTGATCCCCAGCTCCAAGATGCTGGCCGCCGACACCAGCCGGGAGACCTCCGCGTCCAGCACCAGGCTGCGCGCGCCGGCGCCCAACTTGGCGGGGTCCATCGCCATCCAAAGCGCAGTGTGAGTGTCAAGCAGCGCCCTCAATCCAGGCCCCAATCGCGCAGCTCATCTGCCGACAGCGGGGCGAAGGCCTCCTCTGGGACATCGACCGACCCCAAGAACCCGAGCCGAGGCACACGGGCGTCTTCGACCGGCGCGAGCCGCACCACGGGCCGTCCCGCCCGCGCGATCACGATCTCCTCGCCCTTCTCGGCGCTGGCCACCAACCTGGACAGGCAGCCCTTGGCCTCTTGGATATTGACTTGAATGACCATCGGTCCACGCTAGCAGATCCGATCTCCTGGTCCAGGGTGGGCGGGCTGCCCAAGAGCAGGCTCGCCGAGGCTCTGAGGCAGCACAGCATACGCAGCACAGCGCAGCACGGCATCGGCGACCGTCAGTGCCGCGCTGCTGTGGGCGGAGATCGCGGCCCGCAAAGTCGGCGCGTCCGACGCGCGCCGCGCGGTCGCGCTCCGGCCGTATCTGGTGGTCCAGCGCCCTGCCGCAGCGTGATGCCCCGGGCGGCTCATAACCACCACACCAGCGGCCTTGTCCCGAAGCCGCTTGGGGGATCTCGGGTCAACGCTGTCAGCGCCTCGGCTAGCCGGGGGAGGCCAGAAGGGGTCCTCGGGTAGCGCCGCTGGTGGCAAAAGACCACGCCCCGGTGGTCTGGCACCAACGCCACTGCCGCCATAAGCGTGTTCACGTCCTCCGTCACCACAACCAGACCCTCGGTTCGCGCTCGCTGGAGCACCTCGTCATCTGGGCGTCCGCGCAGCGAGGGTCTGGTCGTAGTGACGGAGGACGTGACA
>JAIROU010000170.1 GCA_031257375.1 Bifidobacteriaceae bacterium | reverse complement strand
CTTTCATGGTCGTCTCGCCGGAGCACCCGCTGTTGGGCGAGGCCCTGCCGGCGGCCTGGCCGGAGGGGACCAAGGCGGTTTGGACGGGCGGTCGGGCGACGCCATCGGAGGCGGTCGGGGCCTACGCGGCGGCGGCGGCCAAGAAGACCGCCGCCGAGAGGGTGGCCGAGGGCCGGGACAAATCCGGCGTGTTCACCGGGCTGTTCGCCGTCAACCCGGTCAACGACCAGGCCATCCCCGTCTTCACGGCCGACTACGTGCTGATGGGCTACGGCACCGGGGCGATCATGGCGGTCCCGGCCGAGGACGAGCGCGACTGGGAGTTCGCCCAGGCCTTCGAGCTGCCCCACGTCCGCACGGTCCGCCCGCCCGAGGGTTGGGCCGGGGGGGCCTGGACGGGCGGGGGTGAGACCATCAACTCCGCCAACCCGACCGTCTCGCTGAATGGGCTGGGCGTCGCGGAGGCGAGCGGCGTCATCGTGCGATGGCTGGCCGAACGCGGGCTGGGACGTGAGACGGTCACCTACCGGCTGCGCGACTGGCTGTTCTCGCGGCAGCGCTACTGGGGCGAGCCGTTCCCGATCGTCTACGGCGAGGACGACCAGCCGGTCGCGCTGCCGGACGAGATGCTGCCGGTCGAACTGCCCGAGGTGCCGGATTACCGGCCCCGGACCTTCGACCCGGATGACGCCGGCTCGGAGCCGGAGACGCCGCTGGCGCGCAATCCTGAGTGGGTCAACGTGGTGCTGGACCTGGGCGAGGGCCCCAAGGCCTACCGGCGGGACACCAACACCATGCCGAACTGGGCCGGCTCGTGCTGGTACTACCTGCGCTACCTTGACCCCGGCGAGTCCGACCGGGTGGTCGACCCGGTCGAGGAGGACTACTGGCTGGCGCCCAGGGCTCAGGGCGACCTGGCCGGCGGGGTCGATCTGTACGTCGGCGGGGTGGAGCACGCCGTCCTGCACCTGCTTTACGCCCGTTTCTGGCACAAAGTGCTTTACGACCTGGGCTTCGTCTCCGGGACTGAGCCGTTCCACCGGCTGTTCAACCAGGGCTACATCCAGGCCTACGCCTACACCGACGCCCGCGGCCAGCACGTCCAGGCGGACGAGGTGGTCGAGGGGCCGACCGGGGTGTTCGTCCACCAGCCGACCGGCGAGCGGGTCACCCAAGAGTACGGCAAGATGGGGAAGTCGCTCAAAAACATCGTCACGCCCGATCAAATGTACGACACATATGGGGCTGACACCTTCCGGCTCTATGAGATGTCGATGGGGCCGTTGGAAGTCTCCCGGCCCTGGGAGACCAGGGCGGTGGTGGGGCAGCAGCGCTTCTTGCAGCGGCTCTGGCGCAACGCCGTGGACGAGGAGACGGGGCTGGTCCGGGTTTCGCAGGCGGATGCCGACGAGGCCACGCTGAAGGTGATGCACAAGACGGTGGCGGAAGTCCGCCAGGAGATGGAGGCGATGCGCTTCAACACCGCCATCGCCCGCATGATCGTGCTGAACAACCATTTGACCGGCTTGGCGGCCCCGCCCCGCCTGGCGGTCGAGACGCTGGTCAAGCTGCTGGCGCCGATCGCCCCGCACATTTGCGAGGAGCTTTGGCAGCGTCTTGGGCATTTGGAGTCGCTGGCCCGCCAGCCCTACCCCCGGGCCGATCCGGCCTACCTGGTCGAGGACCTGGTGACGGCGGTGGTCCAGATCCAAGGCAAGGTGCGCGCCCGCCTGGAGGTCCCGCCCTCCATCACCGCCGCCGATCTGGGGGCTGCGGCGCTGGCCGACGCTTCGGTGGCGGCCGCCTTGGGCGGCCGCCCGGTCCGCCGCGTCGTCGCCCGCCCGCCTTCTTTGATAAACCTGGTGGTCTAAACCCGGGGACGGTCCTTTTGTCTCAGACTTGGGGACAGACCCTCTGAGTGGTTTTACCGATCCACAGGGCGGGGCCATTATGGCGGGCACGGCCTGCGGGTCGGCCGTAGTTTGTGGGGATGCCCGGAACTGGGGAGGAACCGCTCGGCTCGCCCGATGACGTGCTCGCCCGGTTGCGCCTGCGGGCCAGGATCGCGGCGGCCGAGGCCGAGTTCCGCCCGGGGGCGGCCCACGCGCGGCCGCGCTCGCGGCTCGCCCCGAGCCGCTGGGCGGTTGGCGGCGCCGCCGTGGTGGTGGCGCTGGCGGTGGCCGGGCTGGCGGTGCCGTCGCTGCTGGCGGCGGGCGACCAGGTCGATCCGCCGGCCTTCGGGGCGGATTCCACCCTGGTCTCCTGGGAGGCCTCGGCGGGCGCTTCGACTGCGGCTGGGGGGGCGGGCGCCGAGGCGGCGACGCTGGTGGTGCATGTGGCCGGGGCGGTGGCCAGTCCCGGGGTTTTCGAGCTTGACGAGGGCGCGCGGGTGGCCGACGCCATCGAGCAGGCTGGCGGCGCCACCGCCGAGGCCGACCTGGACGCGCTGAACCTGGCCGCGCGCCTGGCCGACGGCCAGCGCGTCTATGTGACCAAACCGGGCGAAACCCCGCCCGCCGTTCTGGCGCTGGACGGGGGTGGGTCGGGGGCGGGCGGGTCGGCCGGCGCCGGAGCGGGCGCTGGCGGGTCCGATGGCGCGAAGGTCAACGTCAACCAGGCGGGGATCGACGGTCTGACCGCGCTGCCCGGGATCGGCCCGGTCCTGGCCCAGCGAATAGTCGACTTCCGCGAGGCCAACGGCCCCTTTGAGGAACTGAACGACCTGGCCGAGGTCAGCGGCATCGGCCCGAAAGTCTTGGCCGGGCTGGCCGATTCGGTGGCGTTTTGATGGCTCGCGCCTGTTGGCAGACGCACAACCGGCTGTGTGAAAGCCGCTTCCGTCGGCGGGTCGGGGCGCGGCGGCTGTCAAGGGGTTGGCGAACGGGCCGTCAGCGATGAGCCGGACAGTTGATCTGCGGCTCGCGCTGCCGGTGGCGGCGGCTTGGGCGGTGCTGGCGTTGGCGGTGGCTTGGCCGCCGGGCTGGGCGGCGGCCATCGGTCTGGTCTTGGCGGCTGCCGCCACGCCCGTCTGGCTGACGCCTCGTCTGCGTCCCGGCCGCGCGCGGATGGGTTCGCGGCGGCGGGGCAGGCGGGCGCCGACCGGGCCGAAGCCCGGCCGGCGGGAGCGTTTGTCGGCGGCGGTGGCGCTGACCGCGCTGACGGCGCTGCTCGCGGGCGGGCTTTTGGCGGCGGTCGGGCTTCAGGGCTGGGCTTGGCCAAGGACCGAGTTGGGCCGGGCCGCGGCGGTCGGGGAGAGGGTCGAATTGGTGTTGCGGACCAACCAGCCGGCCAAGAGCCGGGACTCGCCCTGGGGCGGGGCGGGCTCGGTCACGGCGGTCGGGATGGCTTGGCCGGCCGGGGATGTTGGCGGGCCAGGGGTGCCAACGGCCGCCCATTTGGACGCGGACGCCCTGGGCGGGGCCGTCCCGGCGGCCGGGGCGGTGCTGACCTTTCGGGCTCGGCTGGAGTTGGCCGGCCGGGCCGACCTCGAGCGGGTGGTGGCGCGCGACATCGGGCCGGTCGCGGTGGCTCGCCCGGACGGCTGGCGGGGCCTGGTCTACGACTTGCGGGCGGACCTGGGCGGACGGGCTAACCCGCTGCTGGAGGGGATCGCCCTGGGGGACACCAGCCGGATCGACCCGGCCCTTGACGCGGCGCTGAAGACGACCTCGTTGACGCACTTGACCGCCGTTAGCGGCGCCCACGTCGCCATTGTGCTGGGAGCCGTCCTGGGCCTGGCGGCCTTGGCCGGGATGGGCCGCTGGATGATGGCCGGGCTGGGAGTCGCCACGCTGGTCGGTTTCACCGCCCTGATCGGGCCGGGGCCGTCCGTCTTGCGCGCCGTGGTGATGGGGCTGGCCGCCTTGGCCGGCCTGGCCTTCGGCAAGTCGCGGCTGGCGCTGGGCGCCCTGGCGGCGGCCGTCTGGCTGGTGCTGGCCGCCAATCCGTGGCTGGCGCGGTCCTATGGCCTGTTGTTGTCAGCGCTGGCGACGGCCGGTCTGATCGTGCTGGCGCCGCCGATGGCGCTGGCCATGCGGCGGCGCTGGCCGCGCCTGCCGGCGGCGCTGGCCGAGGCGACCGCGCTGACGGCGGCGGCCCAGTTGGTCTGCGCGCCGGTCATCACCATTTTCGCCGGGCAGATCTCGCTCAGCGCCTTGCCCGCCAACCTGTTGGCCACCCCGGCCGTGCCGGTGGCCACCGTCGCCGCGATGGTGGCCACGGCGGCCGGGCCGGTCTGGCCCCCGCTGGGGGACGCCGCCGTCGCAGTCGGGAATCTGGCGGCCGGCTACATAGGCTGGGTGGCCCGTTGGGTGGCCGACTGGCCGGGCTCGGCGGTGGCCTGGCCCAAAGGCCTGGGCGGCTTCGCGACGGCGGTCGGCGCGACGGCGGCGCTGGTCGGCCTGGTCTGGTGGCTGCGGCGGCGCCGGTTCGCCGTCCGGTTGACGGCGGCCGCGGCGGCGGCGGTGATCGCGCTGGCGGCCGGTCCCGCCCGGCCGGTCCTGACCGGCTTCTTGGGACGCGGGCCGCCGGCCGATTGGGTGGCGGCGGTCTGCGACGTCGGCCAGGGCACGGCCGCGGCCGTGCGCAGCGGAGCGGATTCAGCCGTGCTGATCGACGCTGGCCCGGCCGAGGGCGGCGTTGGCGAGTGCCTGAGCCGATTGGGCGTGAACCGGCTCGACCTGGTGGTGCTGACCCATTTCCACGCCGATCACGTTGGCGGGTTGGCCGACGCGCTGGACGGGCGCGAGGTCGGTGAAGTGGTCTACGGCCACGCCTGCGGCCAGGACGCCGGTCACACCCTGGCGGTCGCCCAGAAGGCGGGCGCCCGGTTGAGGGAGATCGTCGGTGAGGAGCCCATCTCGGGCGCCGTTGGGTCGGCGCGGGTCGAAATCTATCCGTCGCCGTTGGCCGCGCTCTGCCCCGACAGCGCCGAGGGCGGCGAGGACGCCGCCGCCAACGACGCCGGTCTGGCGGTGCTGGCGCAGGTGGACGGGCTGGCGGTGTGGGCCTTGGGCGACCTCGAGCCGGACGGCCAGGCGGCCCTGCTCGCCCGCCTGCGGCGCGAGGCCCGGACCAGCGCCGACGCCCAGGCCACCCCGGCCGACTCAGCCGTCGCTGCGGCGGCGGCCGAACAGCCGGCGGCGGCCAAACCGCCCCTGCCGGGCGCCGGGGGCCTGGTGGTGGTGGCCCATCACGGTTCGGCCCGCCAGTCGGCGGCCCTGGCCGAGGCCTTGGCGCCGAAGCTGGCCGTCATGAGCGCCGGTCGGGACAACCCCTACGGCCACCCCAGCCAGGCGGCCTTGGACCTCTACGGCTCGCTGGCCGAGGTCAAGCGCACAGACGAGGACGGCCTGATCGCCGTCGCCGCGGCCGACCTCGATGGCGGCGGATAGCGGCCAAGTCGGCCCCGGGGGTCGCCTGGGGATCGGTCCCGCTAGCCGGGGCCGGCCGCGCCGGGCCGGAACCAACTCGCGCGGCACTAGCCTGGACCCATGACACAAACCAGGCTGCGGGTCGATTTGCTGACGCGGGAGTATCCGCCGCATGTTTACGGCGGCGCGGGGGTCCATGTGGCGGAACTGGCCAAGGTGTTGAGGAAGCTGGCCGATGTGCGGGTGGGGGCCTTCGACGGGCCGCGCCAGGAGCCCGGGGTGACAGGCTATGACAGCCCGCCGGCCGGGTTGTACCCGAACCCGGCCCTGGCCACCTTCGACGTCGACCTGAAGATGGCGGGCCAGACCGGTGGGGCGGACATCATCCACTCCCACACCTGGTACGCCAACTTGGCCGGCCATCTGGGCGGGCTGCTCCACGGCGTGCCGCATCTGCTCTCGGCCCATTCGCTGGAGCCGCTCAGGCCGTGGAAGGCGGAGCAGCTTGGCGGCGGCTACGCCCTGTCCTCCTGGGCCGAGCGGACCGCCTACGAGGGGGCGGCCGGGGTGATCGCCGTCAGCGCGGGCATGCGCCGCGACATTCTGAAGGCCTACCCGTTTGTCGACCCCGACCGGGTCGAGGTCGTCCACAACGGCATCGACCTCGACAAATGGCGGCCCCGGCGCGACCCGGCGGCGGCGGCGGCGGTGCGGGAGCACGGCATCGTGCCCGAACAGCGGACGGTCGTGTTCGTCGGGCGGATCACCCGCCAAAAGGGCCTGCCCTATTTCTTGAGGGCGGTCCGAAACCTTGACGAAGACGTGCAGATCGTGCTCGCGGCCGGCGCCCCGGACACCCCGGACATCGCCGCCGAGGTTCGCGGGCTGGTCGAACAGCTCAGCCGCGGGCGCCCAGGCGTGGTCTGGATCGAGGAGATGCTGCCGCAGGCCCAGTTGGACGCGATCTTGTCCCACGCCACGGTGTTCGCCTGCCCGTCGATCTACGAGCCGCTCGGCATAGTCAACCTGGAGGCGATGGCCTGCGGCGTCCCGGTGGTGGCGACCGCCACCGGCGGCATCCCAGAAGTGGTCGAGGACCGCGCGACCGGCTGGCTGGTGCCGATCGAGCAGGTCGAGGACGGCACCGGCACGCCGCTCGACCCGGACCGCTTCGTGGCCGACCTGGCCGCCGCCTTGGACGAGGCGCTGTCCGATCCGGCGCGGGCCAGCGCGTTCGGCGCGGCGGCGCGGCGGCGGGCCGAGGAGCACTTCTCCTGGGAGGCGATCGGGCGGCGGACGATGGCCGTCTACCGGAAGGTGCTCGAGCGGTGACGGCCGAAGTCTTGCGCCTCGACCAGGTCCGCCTGACCCGCGGGCCGAAGACCATCCTCGACGGCGTCGACTGGTCGGTCCGCGAGGGCCAGCATTGGGTCATGCTCGGGCCGAACGGCGCCGGCAAGACCACCGTCCTGCAGGTCGCCGCCACGCGCCTGTTCCCGACCAGCGGCCAGGCCTGGGTGTTGGGGCGGCGCTTGGGCCGGGTCGACGTCTTCGAGTTGCGCTCGCGCGTCGGCTTCGCGTCGGCCGCCTTGGCCGGGCGCATCCCGATGGGGGAGCGGGTGTCCGATGCCGTCGTCACCGGCGCCTACGGGGTGACCGGCCGGTGGCGGGAGGCTTACGATGCCGCCGACGAGGCCCGGGCGCGCGACCTGATGGCCGCCTTCGACGTGTTGGGGCTGGCCGAGCGGACCTTCGGGACGCTGTCGGAGGGCGAGCGCAAACGGGTCCAGATCGCCCGCGCGCTGATGGCCGACCCGGAGATCTTGCTGCTGGACGAGCCGGCGGCGGGCCTCGACCTGGGCGGCCGGGAGGAGCTGGTGGCGGCCCTGGCCGAACTGGCGGGCGACCCCCGCGCGCCGGTCATGGTGCTGGTGACGCATCACCTGGAGGAGATCCCGCCCGGATTCACCCACGCCGCCTTGATGGCCCGCGGCCGCTTGACGGCCAGCGGCGAGATCGCCGCCGTCCTGACCGACGCCAACCTCGCGGGCGCTTTCGGCCTGCCGCTGCGGGTGGTGGCGGACCAAGGTCGCTGGGGCGCCAGGGCGATCCGGTAACCTGAGTCTGAATTAACCCATAGTTCCCGCTCCTGTTTCCTGCCACAGCCGGTTCGGCGGCCGGTTCGGGTCGCATTGAGCCCGGGCGGCCCGCCTGCCTGCGGCGACACGCCGACCGAGTTCCCTTTTTC
>JAIROU010000279.1 GCA_031257375.1 Bifidobacteriaceae bacterium | reverse complement strand
CGCAACGGTGGGATGGCGGCGGCGCCGGCGGGCGCGGCCCGGCGTGTCAATGGCGCAAGGAGATGAAATCGCAGTCTCGATGGCCCCGGGGTGTTGGTGGCCACGGGGAAATCCCTCTGGGTGGCCATAGGGAATCCTTGCCCATGGCCATTTGGGCTCCCCGCCCGTGGCCACAAGGCCACGCCCGCCGACGCCCAAACCGCCGCCCGGCCAGGCGCGCCCCCAGTCCCCAAGCCGGCCCTTCCAAAGCCTGGCCGCAGGCCAGCCGCACTCATCCGGCAAACACACGGGCGACCCCGGTCACAACGCCCGCCGTCCCACCCGGTCGGCCCGTGGCCACCCAAGGGGACCATCCATGGCCACCAACAGGGAAACGCCGTGGCCACCCACAGGGAGAATCTGATGGCCATTGTCACGGGGCTTGTTTTTGGCGGCGAGGCTGCGATCTTATCTCCTTTTTCGGGGTTGGCCTCGGCGAGGCTGCGATTCTATCTCGGGTCTGTTTCCGGAACCCCTGGTCAGGGCGGTTTCGGCGGCGGGGCGGGAGATAGGATCGCAGTCTCGGCGGGACCGGCCCGGCGGAAGGAGATGGAATCGCAGCCTCGATGGGCCCGGGGCCTGTTTCGCGCGTCGAGGCTGCGATCTTATCTCCTTGGCGGGGGCTGCGCCGAGACGCGCGGATTGACGGCTGGGGCGCGGGGGCGCGGGGGGCGCGGCGGGGAGGTCCTGGGAGCGCGGCGCCGGGCTCGGCGCCTGGCCCGGCGGCGCCTGGCCCGACCCCGTCAGGCCCGACCCCGTCTTATCGCATGACATCGTGGACGGTTGCGTCTCTGGACATCGTGGACGGTTGCGTCTCTGGACATCCTCAGGCCCGACCCTGTCAGGCCCGGCCCTGTCAGGCCCGGCCCTGTCTTATCGCATGACATCGTGGACAGCGTCAGGCCCGGCCCGGTTGGGGCAGTTACGGCCACCCTTGCCCAACGCCGCCACCGGCCCGGGCGGAGTCGGCGCAGTTCAGAGCGTTTCGGCCGGGGGGCCGTCCGTGTATTCGGGTCTCTCGGCCGGCCGTAACTGCCCCAACCGAAAACTGGGAGCAGAAAACTGGGAGCAGAAAACCGGGAGCAGAAAACCGGGACCAGAAAAAGGAGGCTTCGACCCGACCGGAGACCTCTACCTTGGCTCGATGTCCACCACTTGCAGGCCCGGCGCGGGCCGCCTCTACCGGGTTGACCGCGAGCTCAAGGCGACTGTCGTCCTCGACCGGGCGACCATTTCGAACGGCCTCGAGTGGACCCCGATGGGACGCAGGCCTACTGCGTCGACAGCCCCATCGGCGTGGTCGACCGGTTCGCCCGGAGTCCCGGGGCGGGCCTGGGCGAGCGGCGCCCGTTCGCGCGGATCGAGCGTCCCGGCCAGCCGGACGGCTTGACGGTCGATGCCGTCGGGGGCGTGTGGGTGGCCGTCTGGGGCGCGGGCGAAGCGCGCCGCTACACCCCGGACGGCCGGTTGAGCGAGGTCGTGACGGTTCCCGCCCGGCAGGTCACGGCCCTCGCCTTGGCCGGCCCCGACCTGGACGAACTGTTCATCACCTCTTCCAGGCACGGCCTGTTGCGAGCCAATTGCGAGCCGCATTGGTCAGGCGGGGAAAGGACGTCGCGCACGTTCCGGTGACGGTTCTCGAGGGCGAGCTTGGCGTCGATGACTCCGGCCGGGTCGGAGCGGGGTGTTGACCATCAGGGGGCGGATGGCCGGGAGTCGGCCGAGGCGTGTCGGCCGAGGCGTTGGCCGAGGCGTCTGGTTGGGCGGTGGCGGGGGGTGGGGGTGTCCAGGAAGGCCAAAACGTCGGCGTTCAAGCAGCTAGGAAGATGCGCGGGGGCGGGCGGTTGAGCCTCGCACCGACAGGCCGCCCTCGCCAACTTTGCCGGACCGCGGCTGTTTGCCGTCCATCAACGCCAGCAAGGCTTCGACCACGATCGCCGAGTATTCGTGGACCTTGATCGAGGTGGAGGTCAGCGGCGGACGCGATAGCTGACTGAGCAGGGAGTCGTCCCAAGCCACCATGGAGACGTCGTCCGGGACGCGGACTCCCATCTCGGCCGCCACCCCTAGCCCGACGGCGGCCATGACGTCGTTGTCGTAGATGATGGCGGTCGGCCGGCCGGGCAGCGACAGCAGCCTGCGCGTGGCTTGGAGCCCTTGTTCCTGGGAGAAGTCGGTGTTCAGGATGACCGGGGCGTCAAGACCCAGTTCGGCCATCTCCTGACGCATGGCGGCAGTGCGAGCCTCGATGTGCAAATAGGACGCGGTCCCCGCGACCCGCGCTATCACTTTGTGGCCGATCGCCACTAGATAGCGAACCGCCTCCCTCATGGCCTCCGCGTCGGCGGTCCACAGGGCGACCGATTGGTCGTCCGGCTGCGGGCCGACAACTACCGCCTCAAGGTTTAGCTGGCGGACCAATTCCGGGCGCGGGTCGCCGTTTACCAGGTCGGTCAGGAGCACGCCGTCGACCACGTTGCTCGATGCCCAGGCCTGATAGGTGGCGACCTCCTCTTCTAACGACGTGGCCACCCTGAAGGTGAGGGAGACGTCCTTGGGGGACAGCACCTCGACCGCGCCGGAGACGAATTCCATGTAAAACGGCTCAAACCCGAGTAGTCGCGCCGGACGGTTGATGACCAAGCCGATCGCGCCGGCTCGCCGTCCTGCCAATGAACGCGCCGTTTTCGAGGGTCGCCAGGCCAACTCGTTGGCCACAGACAGGATTCGCGCTCTGGTCGCCGCCGAAACCCCAGGCTTGTCATTGAGCGCGTACGACACAGCCGATTTTGACACGCCTGCCAATTCGGCGATGCGTTTAATGGTTGGGCGAGCCATGGCACCAACCATACCGGCGGGCAGTGGCTCAGGCCTCACTTGACGGCTCCGGCGACCAGGCCGCGGTAGATGTGTCGCTGCAGGAACAAGAACAGCACCAAGGTCGGGACGATCACCACAATGGTGCCGGCCGCGATGACCTCCCACTGGGCGCCGTAGGGTCCTTTGAACCGGTACAAGGAGGTCGAAATCACACCGAGATCGCGGGCCGGCATATACAGGAACGGTATGTAGAACTCGTTGTAGATGGCGATACCTTTGATTATGACGGCGGTGGCGATGGCCGGGCGCAGCAGCGGCAGAATGATGCGCCAGTAGATTGTCCAGCGCGACGCGCCGTCGATCATGGCCGCCTCGTCCAGCGAGACCGGGATCGAGGCCATGAACTGCAAGAAGATGTAGATCGAGATGACGTCGGTGCCCATGAACAGCAGGATCGCGGCGCCGCGCGTGTTGAACAGGCCAAGCCGATAGATGATGTGGAAGGTCGCCACCTGCATCAGGACTGACGGGATCAGGCTGGCTAGCAGGAAAGCGCCGTAGACCAGCTTGCGGCCCGCAAAATTGAAGCGGTCGAGGGCGTAGGCCGCCAGAGTGCCGACAAAGATCGCCCCGGTCAACGATATGGCCAGGATGATGGCGGTGTTCACGAAGCCCTGCAGCATCTGGCCATTGGTGAAAGCGGTGGCGAAGTTGGCGAAGTTGAACCAGTTCGTCGGCGGATCCAGCGGACCCGAGGCGGCGTATTCCTGCTTGGTCTTGAGCGACGCGAACAGGACCACCGTCAGGGGTCCCACGCAGACGACGGCCGCGATCAGCAAGCTGGCGTACTTCGCGCCTTTGGCCCCCAGCCGCAATGCCGTTTTCACGTCAGCTCCACCCTCTCGTCAGGGAAGAAGCGGCGTTGGACCCAGGTCACGAGCAGCACCATTGCCAACAGGACCAGCGCCATGGCGGATGCCAGGCCGACTTTGCGGTGAGTGAAGGCCATCTCGACCGCCTGGATCGCGAAAGTCTTGGAACCGTTGGCGCCGCCTGTCATGACATAGGGGATCTCGAACACCGCCAAGGCGCCCGATATGGCGAGGATGAAGCTCAGGGCCACAACCCGTCTGACGCCGGGCAGGATGATGTGCCAGAACCGGTGCCAGGAATTCGCCCCGTCCAGTTCGGCGGCCTCGTAAAGATCGCCCGGGATGGACTGGATGGCGCCCAGGAACAGCACAAAGTTCATCCCCGTGAAACGCCAGACCGAGGTCCCGGCCAGCGAGGCGTTGATCAGTTTGGGATCGCCCAGCCATTGCGGCGGGTCTTGAAGGCCGAAGAAGGCCAGAGTCGTGTCCAGGGTGCCGTCTTTGCGAAAGAGGTACAAGAAAACGTAGCCGATCGCCACGCCGTTGATCAGATAGGGGAAGAACAAGATGCCCTTGAAGACGTTCTTGGCGAAGACCTTGAATGACAAAATGGTCGCGAAGTAGAGCGCGATCGCGATCTGGACAACGGCGCCGACAAGGTAGAACAGGGAAACGAAGAGAACCCGGTAGAGCGCCGGATCGGTCGCCATGCGCTGGTAGTTGGCCAGCCCGACCCAGTTCATAGTCGGGTCGATGCCGTCCCAGTCGGTTAGCGAGTAGCGGATCAGGTTGTAGGCCGGCAGATAGGTGAGCAGTATCAACAGTCCCAGGGGCAGCGCCAGGAAGGCCCACGGCGTGATCATCCGCACCAGGCGGCGGCGGCTGATCGCGCGGCACCGGCTGACCACGCGGCGCGGCCAAGGTGCCCGGCCTCGCGGCGGAACTGGTTTCACGGTTGGCGTGTTGTCAGTCCTCAGGCTGATTTCTCCCATGGAACCCTCGCATCGGCTTTCCAATTGTGCGCGGGAGCGGATCCGCAGCGGTCTGGACCGGCGGCGAACCCGCTCCCGTGGGCTTGTCTTTCAAACGTTGGTTTTGGTTGGTTGGCAGGCCGCGCGGCTCAGCCGGCCGCCGCCCGTCCGGCCGCCCACTTCGCGTTCAGCGCGCTGAAGGCCTCCGCCTTGGCGACGTGCTGACGCGCCTGGTCGATCAAGGCCTGGCGGTATGGCGCGGAGCTGAAGCCGATCTCAGCGGCCGTGTCGATCGCGTCAAACAGGCCTTCCGCTCCGGCCGGCGCGGCCGTCGGTTCGAACAACTCGGTGCCCAAGTAGCTCAAGGCCGACAGGTTGGACGGAAGCGGGGCCGACTTCAAGGTCGAGACGAATCCCTCCTTGGCGTCATAGCCGGATTCCTCGATCATGAACTCGACCCAGGCCTTGGCTGTGGCCTTGTTCTCAGACTTGGCGTTCATCGCGTAGTAGCGATCGCCCAGCACGGCCGCGAAGGACGCCCCGGCCGTGGCCGAGGGCACCGGCAGGAATCCGATGTCGTCGGCAGACGCGCCGGCGTCGGTGGCGGCCGCTTGCATCTGCGAGATCGCCCAGGACTGCAGCACCAGGGTGGCGACCTTGCCGGTGCCGAGCAGAGTCTTCGACTCCTCCCAGTTGGTCGTCGTCGGATCGTCTTCGGTCAGGCCCTTGTCCACCGCGTCGTAAAGCAGGGAGTCGAGCCAGTAGGCGTCCCCGTCCTCGGCCCACGGCGCGTCATTGGCGGTCATGTCGTTCTTGGCGTCGGCGTTGCCCTTGGCCACCCCCATGTTGCGCTGCAAGTCGCCGAGCGGCCAGCCGTCCTTGTAGTTGGTGTAAAGGGGAACGGCGTCGGTGTTGTCCTTGACCGCTTGGAGCGCCGCCAGGAAGTCGTCGTAGCTGGTGGGCGGTTGCGTCACGCCGGCGTCGGCGAACACCTTCTTGTTGTAGACCACGCCGGTGGCGATCCCGCCCTGGGCCAGCCCGTAAACCTGGTCTCCGACTGAGAACGAGTCAAGGAATTGGTACTTGGCGCTCAGTTCGGCCTTCGTGCCGAAGGGCTCGAAGAACTGGGCGAGTTGGTCGTTGGTGACACCGTTGGGGATGGACAGGACGTCGCCGAAGTCGCCGGTCGATAGCCGCAGCGGCACGTCGTCGTCATAAGCCGTAATGGACTCGAATTCCACCTTCGTGACTTCTGGGTACTTGGCCATGAACTTGTCGGCGTAGCCCTGGAGCGTGCCGTCCTGGTCCAAGTCGGTTCGGTGGGTCAGCACCTTCAACTCCCCCGCGGGACCGCCGGCGGGGGCATCGGCGCCGGCGGGCGGGCTGCTCGTGCCCGACCCGTCGCCATCGCCGTTGTCGCCGCAGGCTGCCAAAACCAGGGACACCAACGCGCCCATCGCCACGGCTGCCGGCCATTTAGTTTTCATTCTTGAGGTCCTCTCGTCGTCATTGATGAGCCGTCGTAATCGCGATTCCCTATGGTCTTGTTAAGGGCATCACGTCTACCACGCTACCGGCCGAAGGGCGGCGCGTCAATGAACCGGTTCAGTTGTGTAATCAACTTGTTATGCAACGCTCCCGCCGGAGGCGCGCCAAAACGCCCAAGCCCGCAAAGCGGGCTTGGGCGGCCAAGGCCCGCCCGCGATTAGCTGTCCGAACTCAGGATCTCCAGATTCCGCCGGATCATGGCGGCTCGCTGGGCCACGGAGTCGGCCGATCGGACCGCGTCCGGCGGGGTGGCGAACACGTAGTCCTCCAGATTCGTCAGACTGGTCGAGGCGACGTGCATGCGCGTGTCCGAACTGGCGTAGTAGACGTAGCAGACGGCATCGTCGTCAACGATGGCGCCGTTCGAGAAGACGACGTTGCCGACGTCGCCGACCCTCTCGCGACCCATCGGCGCCAACAGGTAGCCCCCCGGCTCGGCGATCACCCGGCCCGGATCATCCAGGGCCGTGGCGAATGCGTAAAGGACGTAGCGCAAGCCGTCGGCGGTCATCCTGACGCCGTGGGCGACATGGAGCCAACCCCGGTTAGATCTGATCGGCGGCGCCCCGGCGCCGTTCTTCGCCTCGGTGATGGTGTGAAACCGCCGTTTTGAGGTCAACCGCTCGGCCTCGACCACGGCGTGGGATATGTCGCTGGCCAGACCGAACCCGATCCCGCCGCCACTGCCCGCGCCGATGAAGCCGTCCATTGGGCGGGTGTAGAAGGCGTACTTGCCTTGGACGAATTCGGGGTGCAGGACCACGTTGCGCTGCTGGGGCGAGTTGGGAGTCAAGATGTTGTCCAACCGCTCCCAGTTGACCAGGTCGCGCGTTCTGACCAGGCCGGCCGTGGCCACAGCGGCGGAGATGTCGGGGTCGTCGCGGTCCTTGGCCTCGGAGCAGAACACGCCGTAAATCCAGCCGTCCTGGTGGGCCGTCAACCGCATGTCGTAGACGTCCACCTCGTCCGGCACGGTGTCTGGCAAGCGCACTGGGTATTCGTCGAAGACGAAGCCCTCGGTCGGCCGGGGCGAGCGGGCGACAGCGAAAAACGACTTGCGGTCGACTCCCTCGACGCGGGCTACCAGGCAGTAGTCGCCGCCCAATTTGATGGCCCCGGAGTTGAACACCGAATTGACCCCGAGCCGGGGCAAGAACGCCGGATTGGACACCGGGTCAAAGTCATAGATCCAGGTCAGAGGGATGTGGTCGCGGGTCAGAACCGGATTGGCCCAGCGTGTCAGGACTTCTCGCGAAGGGGTCAAAGCGCGGTTGGGCGCAGTCAACAAGGCTTGCTGCTGAGCGGCCAAGACGTCGAACTCAGGCCGCGACACCGCTCGCCCCCCTAGCCAGTTGGCCCGCCACGGCCGTCTCAGGATCTCGCGGCTGCGGCGAGTCCGCCAGTTCGGCCATCATCTTGAGGCACGCCCGGCCGGAGTGATACGGGCATTTCCAGGTGCTCACGACCGGTAGGCCAGGGACTGGGCGACCATCCAATTCGACGCCCCAATGCCACTCGCCGCGGGGCCTGCGATCGAAAAGATGGTCCTCCATGTACCCCCACAGCCGCCTGGCGATCTGGCGGTATTCCTCCGCCAAGGCGGCCGCGGCCTTGGCGGAGGCGACCTGGAACGAGACCATCGCCTCCGCCTGCACCCACCAGTGCCGGGTCGTGTTGACCTGCCCGCCGACGGATTCGAAGGCGATGGCCCCGTCTCGATAGGCCCTTTCGCGGACGGAGTCCACCAAGTCGGCCGAGATCGGGTCGAAGACAGCCGCCACGGCGGGGTCGCCGAGCAGGCCGACGCCCCAGTCGAAAAGCCAGGCGGCCTCGATGTCGTGGCCGAATGACTGCATGTCGAGCAGCGGTCGCAAATCGGAGTCGAAGAACACGTCCAGACGCCTGGCCCGGCGGTTGTAGAGGCGGTTGGCGAACAGGTCGAGAACCCAGCGGATGGCGGCCTCCACCCTGGGGTCGCGGCTGGCCCGCCACAGGCCGCAGTAGGCCTCGAAGACGTGCAAGAGCGTGTTCATTGTGCGGCTGGCGAGCACTCCGTTCTCCGACAGTTTGTCGTTGGCGACCGGGTTCAGATCCTTGTCCAGGGCCTCCTTATAGCCGGTGGGGGTTCGAAACGCCTCTTCTAGGAGTTCGAACAGGCGGATGGCCAACTCCAGCGGCTCAGTCTGGCGGCTCGCCTCGTGATAGGCGGCCAAGGCGTAGATCGCGAAGGCTTGGGCGTAGGCCTGTTTGGTTGTGTCGCTCCAGGCTCCGTCACGCCTGACGGACCAAACCACCCCGCCGCCCAGCGGGTCGGTGCAGGAGCTGGCCAGGAATCGGTAGGCGTGCGCCGCCTCCTCCAACAGATCCGGCCGATCCAGCCGGGCGGCGGCGGTCGAGAAGAACCACAGGATGCGGCTGGTCAGCAAGGTGGCCTTGTCGGCCTCGCGGTTGAGCACCAGATCGCAGTCCATGTGGCCGAAGTAACCGCCGTCGCGCTCGTCGCGAAGCAATTGCCAAAAGGGTATGATCCGCCCCGCCAACTCGCGCTCAATCGACTGCCTCATCGTCAATGTGCTCAACACGCCCATGTGCGAAATGCCCTTTCCCAAATACGGCAGCTCCGCCCGAAATCGCGTGTACCGTCCCGTGATCGGCCGTGATCTGCTTAACCGGTTCGCGTACGAGTTTGGCAGAACCGGCCCAGTTCACGCAACAACTGGAAGCGGCGCGTCAAGGCCCGCCCCCAAACGTCGGCGGCGGCCCGGCCGGAGGTATTGCGCCCGCGCGACGGCCCCGCCGCCGCCCGCGCCCGCTCCGGTGCCGACCGCTCCGGGGCCGTCGGTCAAAAAGTCGATACGGCGCCACAACACCGTCACCGAGAGCACGCCCCGAAAAGCCCGGGGTCACACTGGCCGGCAACTTGAAGGACAGCACGCCGCCCAACGAGGCCACGCGCGCGAAGAGCCGGCCGGCGAAGACCCGAACTCGGTCCCGGCGACGAAGCCGACTCCAAGCGCCGCCGACGATCCAGCCGTCACCACTGGCCGGGCTGTGGCTATTCACCACGGCTAGATGTGGTGGCGCTGCGCGTAGCCCTCGGCGCACCAGCTTCCTCGAGTTGCTGGAGGTGGCGCGCGTGCTCATCCATCCGCAGCTTCCAGTTGGCGTTAAGCGGCGTGGCTCCAAGCGGTCGGCGCCGTTAGGAGACGAAGGGCGTTGACAGATCGAGCCGGGTGATCTTTGAGCGCGCGGGTCCCAACAGGGCGAGGGTCCGGCTGGCGCCGTTGGGGGCGGCCTCCCAGTACCAGCCGCCGTCGGAGAAGTCCTCGACCGACCAGACCACTTGGCCGTCGACTGGTCCGATCCCACGCAAGTCCACGCTGGTCATCAGCACTATCACACCATCTTGCACATAGGCGGACCGAAAGCTCGCCCCGCCCGTCACCGGGGCCAGCCAGCGTTCGGCGCCAGTGTCCAGGGCGACGGCGGTCAGTCCGCCCACTTTGGCGTAATACAACGCCTCCTGGTCATGGCCCTGGAACAGCGCCTGGCCGAGTTTGCCGTCCTTTAGCCAAACCGGCTGGCAACCCTGCGGGTCGACCAAACTCAGGCGCTCGGCATCGTCTATGACCGCGAAGCGCCCTCCCGCGGGCGTGTCCACCGCCATCAGGTCTTGGGCTGAGCCGAACTGGCAAATCGGCCTGGCCTGGTCGGCGGCGTCCCGGTAGGAGCCGGTCCCGCCAGCCCGGGCGTCGTCGCCCATCGTGGCCAGGGCGCCGTCACCGGTCACCACCATTTGGCCGCAGACGGCCGCCAGCACCCGACCGCTGTCAGGGGCCAACAGCGCTTGAGCCTGGCCCACAGCCACCTGCAACGCCCCACCCAGCTCGATCACATGGCCGGACTGCCCGCCCGCCGCCACGAAGCAATCCGGCAGGTCGATCTGGCTTGACCAGACCACCTGGCCTTCGGCCCGGAGGGATGCCACGACCGGGGCTCCGTTGTCGACCGCCACCCCGGCCACCACCAGTTGTTCGTCGCCGGTCACGGCCACCGCCTCGGCCTCGACACCAAGACCGCCGCCCAGCGCCTCGGGACCGACTCGCCCGGTGTCCGGATCGACCAGCCGGATTTCCCCGTCGGCCAGGCAAATGGCCTCGCCGGCCAGCAGCCGGCTGGCGCAGACAACCGGATCGGGCAGGTCGGCCGCGCCGGGCGGAGCCTTGACGGCCCCGGTGGCCGCGTCCAACACCAGAATCACCGAACCCGTTTCGGCCGTCTCCTGGTCCTCCACCGACACAGCGGCCAGCCAGGTCTCGGCCGAGGCCTCGACCAGCGAGGTCACCCACGGGGCCGGGTTTCCGAGGGCCGCCGCGACGTCGAGTTCCCAGACGATGCCGCCGACG
>JAIROU010000110.1 GCA_031257375.1 Bifidobacteriaceae bacterium | reverse complement strand
CCCCCCCCGCCCCCCCCCCCCCCCCCCCCCCCCCCCCCCCCCCCCCCCCCCCCCCCCCCGCCCCCGCCCGCGCGGGCGCCCCCCCCCCCAGCTGTCAAGGGCTGTTCGCATCACCGAGTTGGGCCGTGTGCCCCCGCCCCGGACGACTGAGGTTGACCCCCTAGCGCGGGTTTCCGCATAGGCGGTTGACGGCGGGAGTTTGCTGTCCCGCAGCGCCACCACCAGCAGGGTCTCATATTCGGCGCACAACTGGGCCGTCTCGTGTGACACAAGTGCGTTTCCGATACCTCGGCTAGGCGGGCGCCGCCGACTTGGCGTCATCGGACCTTGCGGATCGGGAGGATGGCCAACCCGGCCGCCACGTAGGCGATGGCGCAGAACGCGAACAGGGCGGCGTAGCCGCCGAACAGGGAGATCAGGGCGGCCGCCACGACCGGTCCCATGACCTGCGGGCCCGTCGAGGCGATCTGGAGCAGGCCGAGGTCGCGGGCGTGGTCGCGGGACGAGGGCAGGACCGCCACCATGATCGCCTGGTCGGTCGCCACGTAGCAGCCGTAAGTCAGGCCGCCGACCACGCCCAGGGCGACCATGCCCGGCCAGGTCGGCGACAGCAAGGGGATGACGGCGGCTGCGGCGCCGCCGAGGGACGCGCCGACCACGAAGACCTTGCGCCGCCCGAGCCGGTCCGAGAGCGGCCCGAAGACGACCATCGCGACCAGGGCGGCGCTCATGTTGATGGTGGCGATAAGGGCGCTGGCGGCGGTCGGGTCGCGGCCGGGCAGCTGGTCCGCGCCGATGTAGTCGGTCAGCGTGTAGAGCAGGTAGGTGTGGGCGGTGAACAGACCGATCATCATGGTCACGCGGGCGAGGAAGGCCCAGCGGAAGTCGTGGTCACGCAAGGCCGAGAGGAAGCCGGACTGGGCCGGCGCCGGGTCGGACGGCCCGGCCGGGGCTTCGTCCTCGTGTTTGAGGATGCCGGGGCCGCCCCGCCGCGAGGGGTCGGGGCGCACCACCACGAACACCAGCGTGCCCAGGACCATGGCCAGCCCCAGCAAGCCGTAGGCCAGCCACATCTGGTCGACCAGCCGGGCGGCCAAGTTGACCCCGATCAGAATGCCGACCGAACTGGCGCCGCCGACCACGGCCGAGGCCAGCCCCAGGCGGGCGGGCCTCACCCGGTCCGGCAGGACGGCGGCCAGGGTCGCCTCGAACGTCCCCATCACCGCCATGACGATGAAGTAGGCGATTCCGATCCCGAGCACGCTCGGCATGCCCGCCAGCATCAGCAGGGCCACCAGCGCCAACAGCGACGAGCCGACCAGCCAGGGCGTCCGGCGGCCCCAGTGCGAGCGGGTGCGGTCCGACCAGCGCCCGGCGATCGGGTTGACCAGCGCCGCCGCCAGCGCCCCGAGGGCGGCGACCAGGCCGAAACCGACCACCTTGTCGCCGGTTGAGGCGTTGGCGACCTGGGTCGGCAGCAGGATCGCCTGCATGCCTTGGAAGACGGCGTATTTCGGCATATGGGCGCAGGCCATCAGCCAGAGGGTGGCCCAGCCGCCGATGACGAGGTTTGAGGTCCGGTTAGCCGCAGGCCCGGCGTTGTTCAGGCTGGGCGGCGGGGCAGTTGATTCGTCCATGTCGGTTTCTCCTTGCTGCAGTGGTGGTTCAGTGGTGGCGCGGTAGTGGTGCGGTGGCGCTGCAATGGTGGTGATTGGGCATTTTGGGCGCGGCCGGGCGCGATGAGGGCGGGCGGGATGCGGGCGGCCGGCTTTCAGGCGGGCCGAAATGGCCCCGACGGGCCGGGCGGCCCGGCCGGGCCTGCCGGTTGGCGCTGGTCAGCGCGAGTTCGGGTGGATAAGCAGGGCGATCAGAAGGGCGACGACCGCCCTTCGTTGACGGCTGCCAGCACCTCGTTGGCCTCGTGGCGCCACTGCTCGGCGCCCTCCCAGCCGGTCAGGGTCATCGAGCCGTGGACGTGCCCCGCCATGGTGCGGGCGCGGGCCGGTGTGGCGGCATCGGTCAGGCGGGCGACGTAGGCCTCGCACTCGTCGCGGCGCGGGTCGTGCTCGGCCGACATGACGTAGGCCGGCGCCAGCCCGGCCAGGTCAGGCGCGAACAGCGGCGAGGCGTAGGGGTGGGCGCGCGCCGCCAGCGACCCCAGGTAGAGGTCGACCAGGGCGAGGTCGCGCTCGCGGGTGGTGTCGTGGCCGGGCGCCGGGTGGCGCCAGGCGTGCGAGGATTTGGTCAAGTCGGTGCCGGCGATCTCAAGCAGTTGCAGGGCGATCGCCGGCCCGCCGCGGTCGCGGGCCATCAGCGCCAGGGCGGCGGCGAAGTTCCCGCCCGATGACGCGCCGCCCACGGTCACGCGGCCCGGGTCGATGGCCAACTCGTCGGCCCGCGCCAGCAGGCCGGTCAGGGCCGAATAGCAGTCCTCCAGCCCGGCCGGGAACGGGTGCTCCGGGGCCAGCCGGTATTCGACCGACGCGACCAGGCAGCCCGCCTCCAGCGCCCGCCGCGACAACTCGCCGTCCTGGGCGCCGGAGAGGGCCGAGCCGAACAAGAAGTCGGCGCCGTGGGCGTACAGGTGCAGCGGCCACGGCCCGGCCCCGGTCGGCCGGTAGGTCCTAACGGTGATGCCGCCGACGTCGATGTCGCGGACCGCCACCCCCTCGGCCATTGGCCCGTCGGGCTGGGCAAGGGCGGCCAACTGGGCGCGGGCGGCCGGGACCGTCTCGGCGTTGACTTGGAACGCCTGCAGGGCGCGCATCTGCTCCAGCAGCCGGCGGACGGGTTCTTCGAGCTTCACATTTGCCTCCTTGGGGGTGGGACGGACGGGATGACTAACATGGCCGATCGGCGCTGACCGAGCGCAGGGCGCGCTCGACGCCCCTCAACTCGGCCAGGCCGATCAGCCGGCCGATCAGCGGGTAGCCGGGGTTGGTGCGCCGCCGGGCGTCGTCAAGCATGGTGTGGCCGTGGTCCGGGCGCAGCGGAATCCGCGGCCCGGCCGGGCCGCGGGCGTCTTCCTCGGCCAGCAATTGGCCGATCAGGGCCACCATGTCGATGTCGCCGTCCAGGTGACCGGCCTCGACAAAATTGCGCGGGTCGGACTCGCGCCGGGTCGAGCGCAGGTGGGCGAAGTACAGCCGCGACCCGAACCGGCGCGCGATCTCAAGTACGTCGTTGTCGGCCCGGACGCCCAGCGACCCGGCGCAGAGCGTGAAGCCATTGGCGGCGCTGGGAACGGCCTCCAGCAGCCAGCCTATGTCCGATGCCGTCGACACCACCCGCGGCAGGCCCAAGACGGGGCGCGGCGGGTCGTCCGGATGAATGGCCAGCCGGACGCCGCACTCTTCCGCCACGGGGACGACGGCATCGAGAAAGTATTTCAGGTTGGCGCGCAACGCCCCGGCCGTCAGACCCTGGTGGGCGGCCAGGGCCGCGCGCAGCGAGTCCAGGGTGTAGTGTTCCGCGCTGCCCGGCAGGCCGCCTATGACGGCGGCCGTCAAACGGTCGCGGGCGTCACGGTCCAAGGCGGCGGCGTAACGCTCGGCGGCATCGAGATCTGGTTCGGAGTAGTCCGCCGCCGCCCCGTCCCGGCGCAGGATGTGCATATCGAAGGCGGCGTAGGCGGTGTGGTCGAACCTCAGCGCGAAGGAGCCGTCGGCCAGCCGGTGGGCCAGGTCGGTGCGTGTCCAGTCGAGGACCGGCATGAAGTTGTGGCGGGCCACGTCGACGCCCACGGCGCCGAGGCGGCGGCCGGTCCACCCGCCACCGGGCCGGCTGGCGCGTCATCGGCGGTGGCGCCGACCCTGGCGGGCGGCGGCGCGGGCGGGCCGGGCGCGGTCCGGCTGGGCGCGGCGGCGGATGTCGTGGCGGCGGGGCGGGGCCGGGCGGCGGCCCTTGGCGGCGGGGGAGGAACGGGGCGGGCGGCGGCGGGCCGACTTGGCGCCGCCCGCGGGGGTCCCCAGCGGGCGCAGGCCCAGGGACCGCAGGATTCTCCAGGTCAGGTTGAACAGGGCCAGCCCGCCGCCGATCAGGCTGGCGATGGCGGTGCCGGGCTCGGCCGCGATCAGGCCCCAGGCGGCCCAGACGGCGGTGTTGGCGGCGGTCAAAGCCAGGGTGGGCAGTGACACTCCGGTCACCGAGGCGCACCGGACCAGGGCGGACGCCTGGGCGAGCAAGCCGACCGCGCCCGGGATGGGCACCAACAGGCCGAACCAGACCGAGCCCAGGCCGTGGTCGACCAGGGCCAGGGCCGCGCCCACGGCCACGGCCTGGCCGAGGCGCCAGACCAGCCACAGCCGCGGCCGGGGGCCGCCCGCGCGGTAAAGGTGGTAGAGAATCGCCGCCGTGCTGACCATGACGACCAGGTTTGGCGCCACCAGGTTGGGCAGGCCGAGGCGCAGGCCGTGGATCTCCCAGGCGATGGCTGAGCCCAGGCTAAACGTCCAGCCGGCCGGCGAGACGCCGGTCACGTCGCCGGTGCGGATGAGCCGGACGACTTGCGGCAGGCTGGCGCTGACGGCGGTCAGGGCGCCGAGCCAGCCCAGGATGAGACCGAAGGTCATGGAGATTTCCTACAAAAGTGATGTGATGAACTGCGCTAACGCCTGGGCGGCCGCCCCGCGCGGTCATAGCCGAGCGGGTCGCGGCACCGGGTGGGCTGTGGGCCTGACTGGCCTTCGCCGCATGGAATGCTACACCCGCCCGGCGCCGCCCCCGACCTCGGTCAGGGTCTCGACGCCCTCGGCGCGGGCGGCGGCGGCCAACGCGGCGTCATTCGTCGCCAGCGGACCGCCGGATTGGATGGCTGTGACCAGATAGGCGGCATCGTAAGCGGTCAGCTGGTGCTTCCTGCCGTACTCGTGAACCAGGCGGCCGCCACCGAGGCGTCCGTCACCAGGCCGGCGGGGCCCGCCGGGACTGTCATGGGCGCCCCTCGGCGATGGCGTGCTTCAAGGAAACCCCGCCCAGGCTCATCCCGCCCCGCAACCGCTGGAAGGCGTTGACCATGCCGCCTTCGGGGCGGCGGGCCGGCGGCGTCAGGAGGGCCACCTCGCGGCCGCGCCGCGTGATCGTGATGGTCTCTCCCCGGTCCACCCGGTCCAAGAGCTCAGATAGGTGCGTCTTGGCCTCAAAGGTCCCAACCGTGGTGCTCACAGAGTTAGTCTAACCAACCAACTAGCCATCCCAGTCGCGGCGAGGACTTGGCACCCGGCCCGGCGGCGCTGGGACCGCCGGCGCCGGGCGGGCCGCGGCGGCGGCATCGTGCGATACGTTATAGGCCATGCGTCCGGTCACTGAACTGCGGCGGACGGTCGCGCCGTTCGAGGTCGTGGCGGACTACCGGCCGTCCGGCGACCAGCCGGAGGCGATCGCGGAACTGGTCGGGCGCATCCGGGCCGGCGAGAAGGACGTGGTCCTGCTGGGCGCCACCGGCACCGGCAAGACCGCCACCACCGCCTGGCTGGTCGAGCAGGTCCAGCGCCCCACCTTGGTGATCGAGCCGAACAAGACCCTGGCCGCGCAATTGGCTTCCGAGTTCCGCGAATTGCTGCCGAACAACGCCGTCGAGTATTTCGTCTCCTATTACGACTATTATCAGCCGGAGGCGTACATTCCCCAGACCGACACCTATATCGAGAAGGATTCCTCCATCAATGACGAGGTCGAAAGGCTCCGTCACTCGGCCACCTCGTCGCTGCTGACCCGCCGCGACACCATTGTGGTGGCGTCGGTCAGCTGCATTTACGGGCTGGGCACGCCGCAAGAATATGTCGACCGGATGGTGCAATTGGCCGTTGGCCAGGAGATCGGCCGCGACGACCTGCTGCGCCAATTCGTCCAAATGCAATACGCCCGGAACGACATGTCTTTCACGCGCGGGACGTTCCGCGTCCGCGGCGACACGGTCGAAATAATACCGATGTACGAGGAATTCGCCCTCAGAATCGAGTTCTTCGGGGACGAGATTGAGAATCTGGCAACGTTGCACCCTCTGACTGGCGCGGTCGTCAGACCGGAGGCGTCCATAAACATTTTCCCGGCGTCGCATTACGTGGCCGGGCCGGAGCGGATGGAGGCGGCCATCCGGGGGATCGAGGACGAATTGGAGTCGGTGCTCTGGGACTTCGAATTGCACAACAAGCAATTGGAGGCCCAGCGGCTGCGGATGCGCACCACCTATGACCTGGAAATGATGCGCCAAATCGGCACGTGTTCCGGCATCGAGAATTATTCGCGCCACATCGACGGGCGGGCGGCCGGGACCCCGCCAAACACCCTGCTCGACTATTTCCCCGAGGATTTCCTATTGGTGATCGACGAGTCGCACGTCGCGGTGCCGCAAATCGGCGCCATGTACGAGGGCGACATGTCCCGGAAAAGGACGCTGGTGGAGCACGGGTTCCGCCTGCCCTCGGCGCTCGACAACCGGCCGCTGCGGTGGGAGGAGTTCTTGGAGCGGATCGGCCAGACGGTCTACCTCTCGGCCACGCCGGGGCCGTACGAGCTCTCGCTGGCGGACGGGGTTGTCGAGCAGATCATCCGCCCGACCGGCCTGGTCGACCCGTCGGTCGAGGTCCGCCCGACCGAGGGCCAGATCGACGACCTGTTGGACGAGGTCCGCCGCCGGGTCGAGGCCGACGAGCGGGTCCTGGTGACCACCCTGACCAAGAAGATGGCCGAGGACCTGACCGGCTACCTGGCCTCCCACGACGTGAGGGTGCGCTACCTCCACTCCGACGTCGAGACCCTGAAGCGGGTTGAATTGCTGCGCGACCTGCGCCTGGGCCGGTTCGACGTGCTGGTCGGCATCAACCTGCTGCGCGAGGGCCTGGACCTGCCCGAGGTCTCCCTGGTGGCCATCCTCGACGCCGACAAGCAGGGCTTCCTGCGCTCCGCCACGTCGCTCGTCCAGACCATCGGCCGGGCCGCCCGCAACGTCTCCGGCGCCGTGATCATGTACGCCGACCAGGTCACGCCCGCCATGGCGGAGGCCATCGGGGAGACCGACCGCCGCCGCGCCAAGCAGGTCGCCTACAACCAGGCCCAGGGGATCGACCCGCAGCCGCTGAGAAAGCGGATCGCGGACATCACCGATGCGTTGGCCCGCGAGGACCAGGACACGGCCAGGCTTTTGTCCGATGCCGCCGGGTCGCCTTCGGCCGGGGGGGCGGCCGGGCGCCGGGGCCGCGGCCGGGGCGGGCGGCCGAAGGAGCCGGCCCTGGTGTCGCAAATCCTGGTCGAGATCGAATCGTTGACCGAATTGATGCGGGCGGCCGCGGCCGAGTTGAAGTTCGAGATCGCCGCCCGCTACCGCGACCAGATCGCCGAGTTGAAGCGGGAGCTCCGCGAGGTCCGCGAAGCCGTCAAATGATCCTGGCGCCGACGGCTATTCGAGCGAGCCGGTCTTGACCGTGGTCACCAGCCCGGCCAGGGCCAAGCCGACGAGCTCCATCTGGCCCAAGCCGTTCCAGTCGTTCAGGCTGAACCGCGGCGTCAGGCCGACCGGCGCCGCCGCGATGAGTCTGCGAGTTCCGCCAAGGCCGCGTCCAGCGCGTCCCCGAAGACCCGGCGGCCCCGCTCGGCCAGCGCCCGGCGGTGGGCGGACAGTTCTTCGGCCGACTCATCGAGGCGGCCGGCCAAGGCCAGTTGGGCGATCGCCCGCAAGGCTTGGGCGCCGAGGCCGAAGGCCTCGACCCACGGCCTGGCCTCGACCAGCAGATCGGTCTGGGGGCCCGTGGCCAGCGCCTCGGCCGCCTCGACCAGCGCGGCGGCGTGCGCGGCCAGGGCGGTCGCGGCCGCGCGGCGGTCGCCGCAGCGGTAGCCGAAGCGGAAGCGCTCAAGCGCCTCGGCCGTCTCCGGGGCCGCGCCCGGGCTCAGGCAGGACCACCGGCAGGCCTGGTTCAACCGCCACAGCGCCGCCTGGTCGACCGGCCCGGCCAGTTCCGCCACCGCTCGGCGGGCGGCCGCCTCGGGCTGGTAGCCCTCCGGGTCCGCCAGGTATTCCCCGACCGTCGCCAAGGCCAGCTTGGAGGCCTGCGGGTACTCCATGGCGTTGGCCACGATCCCCCGGCTGAACCGGTAAAGCCGCCGGTCGCGCCCCTGGTACGGGCCGATGTGCAACTCGCCGGCCATGGCCGCGTCGTTGACCGGGTAGTTGTCCCAGTAGAGCGGCGGCCGTTTGGCGGCGCGGGTGAAGGCGGCGGCATCGTCCAAGTCCAACGTCTGCGAACAGACCGCGCGGCCCGTCCAAAACAGGTCGACGCGCGGGTCCAAGCCCGAGCCCAACCGTCGCCACTCCGGCGCGTCGGGCGGCCCCCAATAGGCGGTCGGGCAGACGGTCAGCGATGCGTCGGGGCTCAAGTGCGCCCAAACCGCCCCGAGCAGCGCCAATTGCGCCTCCAGCCGGTCTTCGAAGGCCGCTAGGTCGGCCGCGTGGCTAAGGAAGTCGGGGATGTCGTCCAGCAGCAGCGCGAAGTCGCGGACGCCCAGCCGGGCCACCGAATCCAGTTTGTCGGTCAGGTCCCGCAGGTCGGCGGCGCTCGAATAGCACAGCGACAGGCCGGGCGACAGGCAGTAAACAAAGCCGATGCCGCGCGACCGGGCGTGGCGGACCAAGTCGGCCAAGCGCTCCCGTTGGCGCCCGGAGTAGGGGCGGGGCCAGTCCTCGCGCAGCGCCGGGTCGTCCTTGGGGGCGTAGAAGTAGGCGTTGAAACCGTGCGCCGCCATGAACTCGAGCATGTCAAGGCGCTGGTCGTGGCTCCAGGGACGGCCGTAAAAGCCTTCGATGACGCCGCGCACCGCGAACGCCGCCGCAGTCACAGCCACCCCCCGCGGCCGGCTGGTCCTAGTTGGAGTCGGCCGCCGAGGGGCTGACCATGGGAAGGCGGCTCTAGCGGACGCGCCAAGACGGCGTGGCGGCAAGCGGCTGTGATCGCCATCGGGGGCCTCCTTAGGAATCACCGGCCATTATGCCACCGGCGCCTGTTGGGCGGGGAGCGGCAACGCCAGTCGCGTTTGCGCTGGTCAGCTCTCGGCCGCCGCTCGTCACCAGGCTCCTAGGATCACGATGCCGCGTCCTTGGCCGTGGCCGGGCCGTCGCCGTCCGCCGGGTCCGCCGGCTCGTCGGCCCCCGACGCTTCCGGCGGCCGCGACTCGGACTGTGGAGCGGCGCCGACCGCGTCGGCTATCGGCGCGGGCTCGCCGTCAGGCGTGCGCGCGTGCCGGGGGATCCGCTTTGGCGCCGCCCGCTTCCGCTTTGACCTCCGCACCCGGACGCGCCGCCAGACGAGCGCCGCGATCAGCGCCGCCAAAACCCCGGCGATCAGCCACGGGATGGCCAAAACCTTGGCGACGGCGGTCGCGGGCGGCACGCTCATCGGCTCGAACTCGCTCAAGGGCGTGCCTTCAACAGACAACTCGAAGCTCACGAAGAAGGCCGGGAAGACGCCCTCGATCTCCAGCTCGCCCTCAACCGACGCGCCGGGGAGCAAGGAATCGTACTCCAGGGACCCGCTCTCGCCGAGCTTCAGCTTGAACGGCCCCAGGGCCGTCAAAGCGGCCTTGGCCGCCAGGGTGATGTTGCCCGAGTTGGTCACGCGGAAAGTGGCCTTGGCGCGGCCGTCGCCGAACGGGTAGAGCGGGGCGCCGTAGTCGGTTTTGAAGTCGCTGACCGTCAGGCCCGGCCTCGCCGGACCCGAGATGCGCAGGTAGACGCGGGCGCCGACGCGCTGGTCGACGGCGATCCGGGCGCCATTCTCGTCAACCGCCTCGACCAGGCGCGAAGCGATCACAACTGCCGCGTGATCACCCGGCGTGGCGCCGGGGGGAATCTTGATGTCAAAAGGAATATCGGCGCTCTCGCCGGGCGGGACCGTCGCCTCGGACACGTCGGTGGTGATCCAGGTGGCGGCGTCGAGGGCGGGCTCCGAGGCGGGCGCGGCGGTGAAGGAGCCATCCGGCGTGGTGGCGGCGTCGGCCGGGTAGATGTCGAGGGTGAGGCTTCCCTCTCCCAAGTTCGAGACTCGCACCGCGTCCGAATAAGCGGTGCCGGGGGCCATTGTCAAAGCGAAGTACGTCCGTTGGTCTCCGCCCGCCTTGGGCATGGGGGCGACCGACCAGGTGGACGTGGCGGGTTCGGCGTCTTCGGCGTCCGATGCCGCCCAGGCGGCGGCCGGGGACCGGGTCGCCCCCGCCAAAGGGGCGATTAGCAAAAGCAAGACCGGCAGCCATGAGGCCAAGCCGCGTCTGGTGGATCGCACGACCGGGTGCGTCATAGGAAATCCTCCTGTTCATGACCCGGTGGCGCCGCCGC